>CAZSMU010000010.1:37984-52974 GCA_964607915.1 uncultured Haliscomenobacter sp. | reverse complement strand
CTAAGATTAGACAGAAATAGTACACTTTGAACGCGTGTACGACATCAATTTCCGCTTTGCGGAAATTGATGTCGTACACGCGTTTAAAGTAATAGACTTCGGCGATGAAGTCTATTACACAACCCCTGCCTTATTTTTTCTGTTCCCGCTCTTTGACAAAATCCACGATGCGGCGCACCGTCCGTCGGCGTATATCTATCTCCAGTTCGCGGTTGATTTGCTTGAGCACATACTGGAATTTGAGCGAAAGGCTATCTTTGCGGATGTCCACCACGCGCAGCCAGAAACTGCCCGGCTCAATAAAGTCGTGGTAGTCTCTGAGCGATTCCGTCAAGTAGATTTCCAGTGCCTCCACGGAGGGCACGACGGCCAGCGCCACCTCAAACTCGATGCTGACCCGGCGGATCTGCTTTTTGGTGTAGTTGACGATTTCGCTGGCAAACACCTTAGTGTTCGGGATGAAGATGATGTCGTCGTCTTCGTCGAGAAAAGCGATTTTGGTAAGCCCCAGGTCTGTGATTTTCCCCTTGTGCGAGCCAATTTTCAGATAGTCGCCCACGGAAATCTCGTTACTGGAAAAGCTGATGATGATTCCGCTGATGATTTCCGAAATGTATTCCTTGGAAACGATGGCAATAGCCGCCGCGAGTATGCTCAGCGTGGTGAACAGCGCCCGGGGTTCCACCCCAAACAGCCCGATGATGGTCGTCACCACAGCCCCCGACATCAGGATATAGTAAATGTTCTTCAGGCCCAGCACTACGTTGTCGCCCTGGTTGTCTTTATAGTGCTTGCGCCGCCTGTAAATCAGCGACAAAAGCGCAACCATACTGTTGGCAGACAAAAAGAAGATCAAAAAGCCGAGCAGTAGATCGCCTTCGCCTTTATACGGGGCAAGCCCCGGCAGCCATTCCATATACCGGGCTTTGATGTAAATGGCAAGGGCAAGGGCAGTTACGCGAAGAACGAGCAAGAAAGCTTTCATAGTAATGGAGTGAAACATACAATAGACTTGCTGCAAGGGGCAGGAGAATTGCTTACACAAAGCCCGCCTCTTTATAAACTATAACAAAAACGCAGGATCTGCACGAAAGGTTAGCAGGTGTGCAGTATTTTACAGGGCCATAGTCGCTTTTTTATAGACATAAATGATATAAAATTTTTTATTTTACATTTTATTGGAATATTTTTTTACAAAAACATTTTTTAAAAAATAAAATTTTTAACAATGGCATATCTAAAAGAAGTCTGTGTAGATACGCGGGAACAGGCACTCCGCGCCCAGGCTCAGGGGGCCGACCGCATTGAGCTCTGCGCCCGCCTCGACCTCGATGGGCTGACCCCGGATACAGGGTTCATCCGCTTCGCCCTGGATTCCCTGCGGATTCCCGTACATGTGATGATCCGCCCTCGGGGGGGTGATTTCGTATATACCGACGAGGAGATCCGACAGATGCGCGAGGAGATTGCCTATTGTAAAGCACAGGGAGTTCCGGGGGTGGTCTTCGGTGTCCTCAAACCCGACCATACGCTGGATATTCCCGTCATAGCTGAGCTTACGCGCCTGGCCAGTCCTATGAAGGTCGTGATCCACAAAGCGATAGACCGCACTCCGGACCCGGTGGAAGCTCTGCGGTCGCTTCTGGAGATAGAAGGTATTCACAGCGTACTCACTTCGGGCGGTGCGGCAACCGCCCTGGAAGGGGCAGAGGTGCTTAAAAAAATGCTGGCCCTAGCCGGCGACCGGATACAGGTCATGGTAGCTGGAAAGGTGACCCGGGAAAACCTGGCGCAAGTGGACGCGCAGTTCCACGCCCGCGAGTACCACGGCCGCTTGTTGGCAGGTCCGCTGGAGGATTGAGAATGGTTATCGGTTGTACCTGGCCTCTACAACCGACAGCCATTGTGCAATCCAGGAGGCCGACAGCCATCGGCCCTGTGTCATCACGCCGGCGATGCGCTGCATATTGCGGATGTCGTCGAGCGGGTTGGCGTCGAGCAGGATGAGGTCGGCGGTAGCGAGAGGCACCACGGTGCCATAGACGCCCTCTTTGCCAAAGAAGCGGGCGGGGTTAGCGGTGCCGCTGCGCAGGATGGTATAATTGGAGAGGCCTGCATTGGCCAAAGCCTGCATTTCGCTGTGTATGGAAAACCCCGGTACATTGCCCACCTGGGGGGAGTCGGAGCCGAGGAGGAGCTGGACGCCCTGTTTTTCCATTTCCCGGAGCAGTTGCTTGCGCAGAGCTAAAAAGGCCTCTGCCGTATCCGGGTGGTAGGCCGGAGAATCCAGGAGTTGCTGCTTGAATACCCGCCATTTCAGCAAAGTGGCAGGAGGCATATAGCGCATTTCCGGTCGGTTGACCATCTCCGGCCCGCTGATGGGTTCAAACCAGCGCTCCAGCAGGCTTTGCGTAGGTACAATCCAGGTGCCGGAAGCTTTGGTCGCCTTGATCAGGTCCGGGATTTTTTTGGGGTCGGCCCGCTGTGTTTGGTCATAGCCAAAGTAGCTCGCTGTATGGGGCGAAGCGGCTTTGGGAACTGCAACCAGCCCTTCCACGTAGCCGTCAAGATGGTCAATAGAGGCATATCCCAGGGCGAGAGCGCGTTGTATGCCTACTTCTGCAGGCACGTGGCCCGAAAAAGGCAGTCCCTCTTCCCGGGCACTTTGGGCGATGGCCTCCATGGTGGGGAGCGATATGCCGGGATGGATTTTCAAAAAATCGTACTGGGCGCGTTTGTATTCGCGCACTTTCTGCCTACCCTCCTCGGGTGTTTTGACGCTGTTGCCATTGAGGGAAGGGCTGGCAGTATAAATCCGGGGGCCTAGGACCTTGCCGGTAGATACCTGGTCCTGGAGTACGAGGTGATAGGGATCGCCGAGCATACCGCGGAGCACGGTGACCCCGTTGCAGAGATAGAGCAGCATAGTCTCGCGCACCAGTGCGTCGTCTTGTCCGTCCCGCACAGGGATATGGCCGTGCATTTCGGAGATACCCGGCATGAGGTATTTACCGCTTCCGTCAATGCGCAGGGCATTTTCGAGAGGTTTGATTTTTTTTGCCGGGCCCACCTTATAGATAACGGATCCCCGAATGAGCACCGTTTGGTCGCGCAGTACCTTGCGGCCCGTCATAGGCAGCACGTTGACGTGGGTGAAAGCAATTTCGGGTGCTACGGCCTGCGCGGTCAGCTCTGCTGCATACACCGGCAAGAGAACCAGAAGGCAGCTGAGCCTCCCGATTCGCGCGGCTATTTTTTCAAAGCGGTCGAGGTGCGTGGTCCAGTCCATCCCTTCAGATTTATTGTATTTCTTCCCCTTTGAGGCGTTCGGCATTTTCGGCGATGCGCAGTGCTTCGAGAATATCCCCGATATCGCCTTCCATGATGCGGTCGAGGGAGTAGAGGGTAAGGTTGATGCGGTGGTCGGTGAGGCGGTTTTGCGGGAAGTTATAGGTGCGGATTTTATCGGAGCGGTCGCCGGAGCCTACCAGGGATCTGCGTTTGGCGGCCTGGGTATTTTCGTGCTCGCGCTTTTGCGCCTCGTAGATTTTCTGATAGAGGCGTTGTAGGGCGATTTCCCGGTTCTGGATTTGGGAACGCCCGTCGGTACTTTCCGAGACTACTCCGGTGGGGAGGTGGGTGAAGCGCACCCCTGACTCTGTTTTGTTGACGTGCTGGCCGCCGGCACCGCTGGAGCGGAACGTATCCACTTTCAGGTCTTCCTTCCGGATTTCGACGTCTTCCATTTCCAATTTAGGCATCACCACCACGGTAGCGGCCGAGGTATGTACGCGGCCCTGGGACTCCGTCTTGGGCACCCGCTGTACCCGGTGGGCACCGGATTCAAACTTGAGTTTCCCATACACGTCCTCGCCCTGTACCTCCAACACTACCTTGTTGTATCCCCCTACGGCCCCTTCGCTCACCTCCAGTACTTCGACTTTCCAACTCTGGGAGTCGAAATAGCGGGTGTACATACGGTAGAGGTCGCCGGCGAACAAGCTCGCCTCATCGCCCCCGGTACCGGAACGGATTTCAAAGAGTACGTCTTTGGAATCTTCGGGGTCCTTGGGTATCAGAAGCAGGCGCAGCCCGGCTTCCAGTTCCTCAACTTTGGGCTCCAGGATTTCGATTTCCTCCCGGGCGAGTTCCTGCATTTCGACGTCGTCTTCCCGCAGCGTTTTGCGAGCCAGATCCAGGTTGCTCAAGGCTTCCTGGTACTGCTGGAAAGCTTCCACAATAGGCTGCAGGTCCTTGTACTCCTTGTTTGTTTTTTTGAAACGGGCCAGATCCTGTACGGCCTCCGGGTCGGAAAGTTGTTCTTCCAGATTCTTGTAGCGATCAAAAATCGCCTGGAACTTGTCCAGCATATTCTATGCGCATTTTGTAAGGCTGCAAAAATAATATAAATTTTTCATGAAAAATTATATAATACAAAAGGATATGTGTACTTTCACGCCAGAAAAAGCGTATATAAAACTGACTTATAAGCCAACATATACGAGCGGTTAAAAAAAGAATATTTCAAAAAACATATCTAAAAGTATTTTTTGAACGTTCTTAACCGTCGAATGTCAGACGCTGTTTTCAGGCCCAAATCCGGGTTTCATTTTTTTCCGCTAATAACCAATCTGTCAAAAGCTACGCGTGGCTTTAATGCCCGCGGAGTACCCTGTGCCTTTTAGGGCTGTAGGTCACATCGGTGTGTACTGTTGTGCTTGCGGCAGTGGGGGGTGTCGGGGCTTAGGCTGGCTTTGTCCGGCAATGAACCAAAAACCACGAAACGCCAATGGCGAATATTTTATGTTTGGAAACCGCTACGGAGGTATGCTCTGTTGGCATAGCGGCGGGCGGGCAGTTAAGCGGAATAGAAGAACTCGGGCAGGCGGGCGACCATGCCTCGCAAATCACGCTCCTGGTGGCGCGTGCCCTGGAAAAGGCCTCCCTCGAGTACCGGGATCTCGATGCCATTGCGGTAAGTTCGGGTCCGGGTTCGTACACTTCCCTTCGCATCGGCTGGGGCACCGCGAAGGGCTTGGCTTATGCCCTTGCCATCCCTCTGCTACAGATAGATACCTTACGGGCCTTGGCCATGCGGGCATACGCGCGGGCAAAGCGCCCGGAAGCATGGTATTGCCCCATGATAGACGCACGTCGCATGGAGGTGTACACGGCCTTGTATGGATCTGACGGGCACCGCATGTCCCCGGCACCGGAGGCCATGGTCCTTACGCCCGACTCGTTTGATGCCTGGTTCGACAGGGGGCAGCCTATCGTGTTTACCGGAAACGGCGCGCACAAATTCCAATCGCTTTGCAGTCGCCCCGAGGCGCAGTTCCTTCCGCTTTCCGCGAGTGCGGATGCGTTCCCCGCGTTGGCAGAGGAAGCATTCTCCAGAGGCGATTTCACAGACCTCGCCTACTCAGAACCCCTATACCTCAAACCGCCCCACGTTACGACCTCGAAGCGTACTTTTTTTAACAAGGAATAGACTGGTTGCAAAGGGGGAGAGCATCGAGGGGCCAAACAGGGCTTCGCGCAGATAAAAACTCTTTTCCCCCTACTCGCTGTCCCCGCGCAAAAGAAGTCGAATTAAAAAAACCAGTTAAACACCTTTTTAATAAAAATAAAATATTGAAAATCAATTATTTTCAAAATAAAACAAATTTTTAATCCATGCCGCCCCCCGTTTGGTATGATATTTGGATTAATCATAATGTAGCAAACTTACTTTACAACAAACACACTTATTCAAGATGAGAAAGCAAAAGAACGAAACCATCCTTCTCAAGAAGGGCCACGCGGACATTCAGTTGGACTACGCTGAATTACGCAAAGCGGTGCTGGTGCTCCGTGCCGTCAACCACAAGCTACGCCAAAAAGTGATCCACTTGCTGGAGGAGAGCGAAGCGCTCACGGTAACCGACATCTACGTGAAGCTCCGGCTGGAGCAGTCTGTGGCCTCCCAACATTTAGCTATTCTGCGCCGTGCCGGCGTAGTCGTGACGGACCGCCAGGGCAAGTTCATCATGTACTCCCTGAACAAAGACCGTTTGGCGCAAATTTCCCGACTGGTCGAAGAGTTGCTGATGTAATCCCGCGATTACCTTATAGTTCATAACCGACAAGGCTGTGCCGTTGAATACCCGGAAACCCGCAGAGGGATGTACCCACCGGGCCTGGTGTACAGCGGTTGGCGCATAATCCCATACCGAAAAAACGCAGACCGGAGCGCAAGTGATCTGTGCCCATGGTCTGATAGAAAGTGCCGGTTTTCGCCAGGTTTTCCGAACGCAACCCGTAAAAAGGGAACGCCGTAGGGAAACCTGGCGGGCAAACGCAGCGTTTTACCTTTAACTTGCTTTACCATGGGAAAACAGAATGTGGAAATCAACCACGAAAAACTCGAGACTTCCTCTGCGATGCTCCGAGCGCTAGCCCACCCGTTGCGCTTGCAGATACTTGAATTTATTGATAAAAATGAAGGCATCAACGTCAATAAAATCTACAACTCGCTGGATTTGGAGCAATCCATCACTTCTCAGCACCTGCGTATCCTGCGCCTGGCCGACCTCGTCAAAACCGAGCGGGACGGCAAGTTCATCCATTACACGATAGACTACGACCGGATTGAAAAAATGAACCGCGCCATACGCGCTTTCCTGAGCCAAAAGTGATACCCGAAAGGGTCAGGCTTGGTCCTGCGGGACGTCTTCCGGGGCGGCAGAGGGAGGGTTTTCCGTCTCGGCTTCTTTTTCCACCTCGCCTTCCGCATCGTCTGGTTTTTGGAAGAACTGGCGCTGAAACAAGATAATCTGGAACACACCCGTCGTGATCGCCATATCAGCCACATTGAACACGGGTTTGAAAAACAGGAAATATTGACCGCCCAGGTAGGGCACCCATTCCGGCCATGTCCCTTTTATCACGGGGAAATAGAGCATGTCCACTACTCTTCCGTGGAGAAAACCGGCGTATCCACCCTCTGGAGGGAAGAGGGTAGCCAATCCCCCATAGTAAGGCGACTCGGAAAAAATCATCCCGTAAAATGCGCTATCCAGGATATTGCCTATCGCCCCGGCGAGGATGAGAGCAAAGCCGCTCAGCATGCGCATACCTGCCTTTTCTTGAATGAGTTTCCGGATGAAGAAGAGCAGGAAACCGACGGCCACGATGCGGAATAGGCTCAGCAGGAGTTTGCCGTATTCCCCCCCCATGGAAATGCCAAAGGCCATGCCGTTGTTTTCGACGAAATGAATCAAGGCCCAGGGAAGCCCGAAAATCTGGAACTCCTGGCCATATTCCATGTGGGTTTTGACCCAAATCTTAGAGGCCTGATCTACGAGCAGGATAGCAAAGACTATCAGGCCGACTCTGGTAGGGACTTTCAAGTAGCGCGTGTTTTTCTATGGGCAATATGGCTTATTCTTCTTCTTCGAGCAGCTCGTCGAGATCATCGTCTTCGCTTTCCACGGCGATTTTCGTACGTTTTTTAAGGGCGTGAGCCCGATCGTCGTGGTACATTTTTCGGTTTCGCGCGATATCTATAGCTGCAAAGAGGGCTTCACGGAAAGAATCCGGGTCGGCCTCGTTTTTGCCGGCAATCTCGAAGGCAGTGCCGTGGTCGGGCGAGGTACGCACCCCGCTCAGGCCGGCGGTGAAGTTGACCCCTCCTCCAAATGCCAGGAGTTTGAACGGGATGAGCCCCTGGTCGTGGTACATGGCGAGTATAGCGTCGTACTTTTTATAGGCACCCGAACCGAAGAACCCGTCTGCCGGAAAGGGGCCTGTGACGATAATCCCGTTCTTCTTGCACTCCACCACAGCGGGCCGTACGATGCGCTCGTCCTCATCGCCAATGGCTCCTCCGTCGCCCGCATGTGGGTTGAGGCTAAGCACCGCGATCGTCGGGCGGTCAATCCCAAAATCAATGCGCAGGGATTTCTCCAGGACGCGGATCTTGCGCAGGATGCGTTCCTTGGTGACGTGTGCGGCCACTTCTTTGACCGGCAGGTGATTGGTGACGAGCCCGACGCGCAAGTCGTCGGCAATCATGAACATGAGGCTCTCTTCTGCCCCCAGTTCCTGCGTGAGATACTCGGTATGGCCAGGGAAAGGGAAGCCAATCATTTTCATCGCCTCCTTGTGAATAGGGGCCGTGACAAGCGCCTCAATAAGGCCCTGTTTGAGGTCGCGGGCAGCCGCTTCCAGCGATTTCAAGGCATATTGCCCCCCCACATCGGTCGCTTTTCCCAGTGTGATATTGACGCTCTCCTGCCAACAGTTTAGGATATTGACGCGGTCAAGGGCCAAGCGATCTGCCCGCTGTACCACCTGAAATGGAAAATCTACTCCGACGATATTTTTGTGATAAGATACAACTTTGCTGGAGCCGTACACGACGGGTACGCAAAGGTTCAGTATTTGGGGGTTCGCCAGGGTTTTCAGGATTACCTCCAGGCCGATCCCGTTGATGTCCCCTATGCTGATGCCCACGATTGGTTTATCCATCTTCTTGATTTTTATGCATACTTTTGCCAGGCAAAAGACAGCCAATTTTGCAAAATTAAGAATCTCGCAATAGAATCCGTACTTGAAAGCAAAGAAATCGTTCGGCCAGCACTTTCTGAACCGCGATGACGTGGCAGAACAGATCGCCCAAAGCCTTTTGAGCGTATCTTCTCATCCGCGCATCCTGGAAGTAGGGCCTGGAAAAGGGATGCTCACGCGCTTCCTATTACAGCAACCCGCCGCCTTGAAAGTAGTCGAAGCCGACCGCGATATGGTGGCGTATCTGGAAAAACACTTCCCGCAGCTACACGGGAATATTCTCTCCGGTGATTTTTTAAAAACGCCCCTCGATCAGGTTTTCGATGGGCAGTCGTTCTGCCTGATCGGCAACTTTCCTTACAATATTTCTTCCCAAATCCTGTTCCACGCCCTCCGCTACCAGGAATTGGTGCCGGAAATCGTGGGGATGTTCCAAAAGGAGATGGCGGAGCGGGTAGTGGCGCGCCCTGGATCCAAGACATACGGCGCTATCAGCGTGCTGGTACAGGCCTCTTATGCAGGGGAACTCCTCCTCGGGGTGGACAAGAGCTGCTTTTCCCCGCCCCCGCAGGTACAGTCCGCCGTCATCCGGTTGCTGCGAAAGGAGCACGAGGTGTGGGAGTGCGACGAGCGCCAGTTCCGGCGGGTGGTCAAGCAGGCCTTTAGCCAGCGCCGCAAAATGCTGCGAAACTCCATCAAACCCCTGGTGCGCGATTTCCCCGAACTGGACGATCCCTTTTTCCAGAAGCGCCCCGAACAACTTTCCCTGGAGGACTACAAAGCGCTGACGCTACGCTTACAGCCCTGGTTGTGATTAGAGTGGGTTCGGCATTTTCGCAATCCATTCGCGGATGAGGGCCACAGCCTCATCGTGGGCTACGGCACGGCCCAACTCAGGCATCATGACGCCGGGGTCGCTACTCTCCATACGGTACAGCAGGATGGAGCGCTCCGGCTGGCCGGGCACAATGCCAAAGGGCCTATTTCCGGAGCCCCTCCCCGCAGCGACGGGAGGCTTGTGTACCCCGAGCAAGGCGGGATCTTTTTGCAGCGCACCAAGATAGAGCCCCGTCGTGTGTGCCGGTCCCGAGGGGCTGTGGCAATGCCCGCAGTTGACGTCGAGATAAGCCAGGGCACGGGCATTGAGATCGCCGCTGTGCGGATCGTCCCAATCCGCCACAGGGGCGATGGTCTTTTGAAAATCACCGGCTTCCAGATAGCCGGCCTCCTGCAGGTAGGCAATCTGGTTGCGGGCAAGGCCGTCGGGATAGGTGATGGACTGATTGAGGTTTCGGATTTGCGGACCGATAGGATGCACGGCATTTTCGCGGTTATGGCAACTCTTGCACTGGTTTTTGTTGGGCACCACATACGAGGCCTGGCGGGCGAGGCCTTTTTCGTCCTTCCACTGCACCTCTTTAATATCGCCCACCTGGGTGAATTCGGCATCTGTATCGCTTTCGTTCCAGACGTACGTATAGGCCTTCCACTCCCCTTTGGCTTTCACCAAAAGCCGCGTTTCCACCATATCCCGTTGGCCCTCGGGCTTTCGGAAATCCCGAGGGTAGTAGAAATTTTTGATCAGCACCGCTTCGTCGGGGAATTCTATGCGGCCCTGGGCATCCACCCGGGCTGGCGCAGCGCCTTCCGGCATCCATACGAAGCGCGTTTTATGGGCATAATCGGTAAACAGCGGCGTGATCAGTTCATAGGGCAAAACGCGGTCATTGGGCACCATAGCCGTCATGTCCCCTTTAAAAAAGCGATAATCCGATAGTTTGGGAAAGGGCAGTTGGGCAAAATCAACCTGTACCGGTCCGTCGTGGGCAGCAGGCTGTGGGCGGGCGCAAGCAGCGAACAGCAGAGGCAGCAGGGCGCAGCAGAGCATCCAATATGGGCAGCGGGCAGTTGTTTTTTTTGCCATACCCATCTTGTAGTGTTTATTGACAGGCATAATTTTTCAAGTCGGTATCTATCGTTTTGAAATCGTTTGCAGCATCTATGTTGGCAAAGCGAAGACCCTGGCCTTTTTCCAGGATACAAATCTGCATGGGATTAGGCCCTGAGAGCTTATCGTTCTTGATTCCGTCGTAGAGGATGTCCTGTGGTTTGCCCGGGAAGAGGAAGTTGACCATCTTACCGAAGTCTTTGCTCATATCGGGCAGGCTTTTGCGCCGTTTATAGTCGTTATTGGACAGGCGTACCGAGTAGGTAAACGGGTCGTAGTTCGCATCGCTCCACTCCAGTTCGGTGATGTGGTAGCTGGCAATGGCCGCGCCGATGGTTTTATGGTCGTAAATTTTGTTTTCATATACCTCTACTTCCTTGGCGGCGAGGAGGATAACCCCGCTTCCGGGGGCTATAATGGCGACCATGTTGCCTTCCGCGGCAAAATTTTTGTGGTTGTTGCCGATAATGGTATTATGATGAATGCTGCATTTCTTGCCGTTGCCCGCAGGAAGCCCCGGCAGGTCGAATACGAGGATGCCCCCCGAATTGTTTTCAGATCGGCAATAGCTGACCTCCGCATCGGTGCAGTTTTCAATTTCTATACCGGCTACATTGTGGTGGGCATAACTGTTTCGGACAAGTACATTCCTGGATTGCCCGACATATATCCCGGCGTCGGACGCATAGGAAGCCTCGCATGCTTCGATGAGCACTCCGTTACAGGCGACGGGGTACAGTCCGTAAGCTCCATTGCTGGACTTGGCGCCACCGCTCCAGGTCGTATGAATATCCCGCATCACGACATCTTTGGAATCCTGGACCTTGATGGCATCGCCTTTGGTATCCATAATCGTAAAGCCCTGCAAAACAGCAGAGTCTGCTGTCACCCTCAGGCCTTCGGCACCTACTTTCTGACCTTTGAAGGAGAGGATTGTTTTGCTTTTCCCTGCTCCCCTAAGGGTTACGCGGGGGATTCCCTCCAAAGAAAGCGGGCGGTCAAAAACGAAGGTTCCCGCCGGGATTTCGACGACAGAGCCAGGGGTGGCGTCCAGCAACTGCTCCTGGATACGGTTGTACATCTGTGTGTCCACGCGGGACGGGGCGGAATCCGAAGAAGGGTTTGTACAGGCGGCCAGAGCAAGCAGGCCAATTCCCCATAAAAAAGCAGGCTTCATGCGCAGGTAGATTGAATATGGTGTGGTAAATAAGGCGCTGCGTCAAAAATAATCCTTTTTTTTCCCATCACGGCGTATTTTTGAGTGGGATAATTTCTAACCACCGCACTATGATCATCATCCTTACCGGCGTTTCCGGGACCGGAAAAACGACGCTGGGCAAAGCCTTGTCGGCCGAGCTGGGAGGCCGCTTCTTCGATGCAGACTCCTTCCACTCGGAGGAGGCTGTTGCTAAAATGCGGGCGGGCCTTGCCTTGAACGATACCGACCGGCAGCCCTGGCTAGCTCGGATGAACGCTTTTTTGCGGGATTGCCCGGACGAAGCCCTTATCCTGTTGGCCTGTTCCGCATTGAAGGAGCAATACCGCGAGGCGTTGGTCAGCGGGCTGCCCCCCGAAAGGGTGCATTGGGTCCACTTGCAGGGACACTCCGACCTGGTTCGGGAGCGCTTGCTGCAGCGCCGCGGACACTTTATGGGAGCAGCCCTACTGGACTCGCAGATCGCTGCCTACGAACCCCCTGTCGGAGGAATAGTCCTGGATATTTCAGAGGATATCCCCACTTTGTTGGGCCGCGTGAAGACCGGGCTACCCACCGTACACGGCGACCTTGGCCTGGTGGGCCTGGGTGTAATGGGCACGGCCCTGGCCCGCAACCTGGCCGACAAGGGTTTCCGGCTCGCGCTGTACAACCGACATCTCGAAGGAAAAGAGGAAGACGTGGCGGCCAAAGCAGTGGCTACCTATCCGGAGTTGCACACTGCCCTGGCCTTCGCGCAGATTCCAGCCTTCATAGCCGCCCTGTCGCGCCCCCGGATTATCTTCCTCATGGTAGAAGCAGGTGCCGCAGTGGATATCCTGCTGGATCAACTTCTTCCCCACCTCGATGCCGGGGATGTGGTCGTGGATGGGGGGAATAGCTTTTATAAAGATACAGAAAGACGACAGCAGCAACTCAGCGGAAAGGGCATCGCCTGGATCGGTGCCGGCATCTCGGGCGGAGAGGAAGGGGCGCTGTCAGGACCCTCCATCATGCCCGGTGGGGATAAGGCGGCTTTCGAGCAGGTGAAAGCCATCTTTTTCGCCATCGCCGCCAAAAACGAGCGGGCTGAACCCTGCTGCGCGTACATGGGTACGGGGGGTGCAGGCCATTTTGTGAAGATGGCACACAACGCCATCGAATACGCCGAGATGCAGTTGATCGCCGAACTATACGCCCATTTGCGCTATGACCAACAATGGGAAGTGAGCGAGATAGCATATCTGTTAGAAGATTGGAACCAGGGGGAAGCTGGCAGCTACCTTTTGGAGATAACCTGCGATATCCTGCGGTACGAGGATACCGACGGAACCCTGCTGCTGGACAAGATCTCCGACCAGGCTGCCAGCAAAGGCACGGGTAACTGGGCCCTTATGACCGCGGCCGAGTTGGGGGTACCCGTACCGTCTTTGGCTGCGGGGCTTTTTTCCCGATACCTGTCTGCCCTCAAATCAGAGCGGGTAGCCCTGAGCGCCTTAGTACCTGGCCCCGGGACTTTGCGAGTACCCGAAATCGGGACCCTACAGCAGGCCTTTCAATTTGCGCGTACCATGAACCATCTCCAAGGCCTGCACCTGGTACGTACTGCCTCCGCTTACTACGGCTGGCAGCTCGATATAGCAGAACTGTTAAAAACCTGGTCTGCCGGCTGCATACTCCGTTCGCGCTTGCTGTCCGTTTTACGGGTGGACGTCGCTTCTGCAACGGGCATCTTTGACCTCGCCTCAGTAGCTTCGCTGATCCGTACCCATTTGAATGCCTACCAGGAGACCGTGGCCTGTCTGTCGGGAAGTTCTCAGGCATATCCGGTATTCGCTGCGGGGCTGGATTACGCAAAATACCTGGGTACCGGAGAAGGCAACGCCAACCTCATCCAGGCTCAGCGGGACTATTTTGGGGCCCACGGATACCGGTTGTCGGAAGATCCGGAAGGTCCTCTTCACCACGCCGACTGGCGGCGGCAACAAAAAGAAAGACCATGGAGATAGCCTTGTTGGGATCGGTATTCTTCGGAATCGCGCTGCTGCTTTTCCTGATTTTGAAACTGAAGCTCCCCGCATTCATCGCACTGCTGATGTCAAGCATTGCAACTGCCCTGATGGCGGGGATGGACCCCTCGACTGTGATGGAAACCGTAAAAAACGGGATGGGGTCTACCCTTGGGTTTGTAGCGACCGTGGTCGGATTGGGAGCTATCTTTGGCGGCATCCTGGAGCATACCGGCAGCGCACAGGTGCTGGCGGCGTTTTTAATTTCCAAAACCGGGGAGTCTCGTGCGCCGATAGCCCTGGCACTGGCGGGCTTTTTGGTCTCGATTCCCGTATTTTTTGACGTAGGGTTCATCATTCTCTTTCCATTGATTGTAGGGTTGCACCAAAAAACAGGGCGTTCGCTGGTTCATTATGCAGTGCCCTTACTGGCAGGTCTGGCGGTATCCCACGCGTTCATTCCGCCCACTCCGGGCCCGCTTGCAGTGGCGGAGATATTGAATATCCCCCTGGGTTGGATTGTGCTGGCCGGGGTGATAGCCGGCTTGCCGGCCGCTTATGCCGGAGGGATCTGGTATGGAAAGTACATAGGCAAGCGGCTCGAAGTACATTTACCCACCTGGTTTGATGAAAAACAAGCAGCGGCGAAGGTTCCTCCGGTGGGGAAAGTACTCCCCATCCTGCTCCTGCCGATTGTACTGATAGTCGCAAACACCATGATAGACTCCGGCCTCCTGGCTACCGGACATGCGCAGGCAGACGCGCTGCTTTCTTTGTGTACCCATCCTTTCTCCGCACTTATCGCATCGAATGTACTGGCCTGGTACCTGCTTGGCAGAAGCAGCGGCCTTAGCGAAACCCAACTGGCAGACATCAGCGGGAAATCGCTTTATCCGGCGGGGGTCATCATCCTCGTGACCGGGGCGGGTGGAGTGTTCAAGCAGGTCCTGATGGATACCGGCGCAGGAAAAGCAATGGCCGAAGCGATGCAGGAAGCGGGTCTGGGAATAGTCGCCTTTGCCTTCCTCACTGCAACAGCAATCCGGGTGTTACAAGGCTCTGCGACGGTAGCGATGATTACTGCTGCCGGTTTGGTAGCCCCGCTGACCACCGACGCAGGGTACAGCAACCTCCAACTCGGGGCTATCGCCATAGCCATAGCCTCCGGGGCCACGATGGTATCCCACCTCAACGACAGCGGGTTTTGGCTGGTCAAGGAATTCCTGCGCCTCTCGGAAAAAGACGGAATGCGCACCTGGACCATAGCCTCCAGCATCGTAGGCCTGAC
>CAZSMU010000010.1:0-37884 GCA_964607915.1 uncultured Haliscomenobacter sp. | reverse complement strand
GAGCGCCGCATCAAACTGGCGTAATCCAGGAAATAGATGACCTTGAGGGACAAGCTATTCGACTGGGGAAGCTCAAAAAGCCCTGCCAGATTCTCTGCGTAATCCTCTGCGACAGTATTGTTGACGCTCAGGATGGAGTTTTTCCAGATGAAAAACAGGTCACTGCCCGGGGCAAAACGCCAGCGATATACCATATCCACGTTAAACGCATTGAAATTGGCATCGTGGTTGGCGCTGTAGTCAGACGAAGCCAGGGTTCCGTCGCTTTCCAACTTTGCAAAGCGCAGGTAGTGCAATTTGGTCCAGTTGTGTCGGGTGCGCAGGCTCAGCGTCATCCGTGCACTAAAGGAGTAGTTGATGTTGAGTACATTTTCTATAGTGGTGACATCGCGATACCCAAGGATGACGTCCTGGACCGTCCGGGGCATTCCTCCCTGTGGGTCGGGGATATCGCGGTTCACTTTGGCTGCGTACCCCACATTGTTGAGCGAGTGGCTATTCGACAACTGCCAGCGGAAGTTGAGCCGGTCGTTGAGCCGGAAGCGGGGGGAGAATTCAAATTCAAAGCGCTGCCGTCCCGGCTCGTCTATTTTGATATAGCTGGCTTCCACGGAGAGTTGCAGGCGCTTGCGCGCGTCCGTGTCCAATTCCAGGCCGGTGCCGGCAGCCCCGGGGATGCGAAGGTAACGGCCCGGCGTTCTGGGCTCGAAGTAGTCCCAGGAGCCCACGGGCTCGGTATAGACCCAGGCAACTACATTCCAGAAATTTTTGAACTGGCCCCACGCCCAGGTTTCCGCGTTGAATTTTGTAAACACATCCGGGTTGTAGAGGCGCTGGTATGCGGTGTTGAATCCGAAGTTGGCGCGGTTGAGTTTCCAAAAAGGCTTGAAGACCTGGTAATTCATCCGGGTAAACAGGGAGCGTTCGTTGGGATTGAGCAGAAAGCCAAGGTCGTTGGGGTCATAGGTGTCGCTTTCTACATTGTACATAGCAGAAACGTTGAACTTTCCGCTGATCTTCCCTGCCTCGACCGTGTAGGCGTAGCCAAGGCGGGCATCGCCGGGGTAGTACTTCTGACTGAGCCGTCCGGATCCGCCTATACTTACGGCGTTCTTTTTGTCGCGCAAGTCGAACTCAAATCCGCTCACGTTGGCATCGTAGTCAGAACCGTTGCGCATCACCGTAGTATTGGCGAAGGAGACGAAAGAGTTGTTTTTGAGGTTCTGGTCTAATATAAATACGTTGTAGTTGGTGAGTGGATTGGTTTCCACCTCGCGGAAACTGCCGTCAATACCCTCAATACGCGCTTTGGAAGGAGCGGCGGTAGCATTGAAAAACCCCAATCCGAGGCCCTTCCCGTTGCGCCCCGATATTTTGCTGGCGTTGATCAACTGCGCCTGTTGGGGGTTTTCCACGACCCGTTCGCCAGGAGCCAGGTTTTGGTAGGGCCTGGCGTAGTGCAAGGGGCGCCCCCCGATACGCCGCGAATAGAAAATACCGCCCTTATTGAATATCTCGGCACCCTCGGTAAAAAATTGGCGGTTTTCGTCAAAGCGCACTTCAAAAGGGGTAAGGTTGAGGACCTGGTTGTCGGATTGTGCCTCCCCAAAATCGGGCACCAGGGTCATATCCAGGGTAAACGCATCGTTGATGCCGTACTTGATATCCATACCACCGTTAAAGGATTGTCCCGTGGCGTTGGTCGGACTGGCGGTCTTATCGCGATAATTCTGCGCATAGCCGGCGATAAAGGGCGTCGCCTGCAAACGGAAGGGCGAACGGATACCCGAAATCCCCTCCAACAGGCCCGATTGGTTGACGATACCGGCAATGGCCGGATTGATGGGATTCCAGAAACTCGTTTCCTGGATGCGGCGTATCTCCCGGGCAAAATTGATGTACCAGGACTGTACGTCGGTTTCCGGGAAACGCAACGCGGCGTACGGGATTTTAAATTCTGCGATCCACCCTTCCGGCGTGATAGAAGTAGCGCTTTCCCAAACGGCGTCCCAGCTGTTGTCGTCGCCGTTGGGCCCGAACTTGAAATCTACCTGCACCCCGGAAGTAGTGACCATGAAGCCCAGGGCGTTGATCCCGCTGCGATAGGGGTCGAAAAACATACCGAACCAGTCGGTATTCTTCGTATCGTCGCGCTCGGAGAGTTCTTTTTGAATGCCGCTCGGATCGGTGTCGCGGCACAGGGCACCGATGTAAATACCTGTATTGTCATACACTACCCGCACTTCGGTGCGCTGCGAAGCCGTCTTACCGGGATTGGGTTCCAGGGTGATGAAGTCGGAGGCTACCGGAGCAGTCTGCCAGACCTCTTCGCGCAATACCCCGTCAATATCCATATCTGAAGTGGTGCGCACGGCCTGGATTTTTTTCCGCTCTACGGAAGGAATGGGCTCCTGGCTGAACGCAGGGAACACGCACAGGGCCAAGGTGCCGAAAGACAAAAAGCGAATGAACATGAAATCTTATTTTGCAATCGTAAGTCGTAGGAAAAGACCGCTTTTCCTCATATTGGTTGCACAAGGATAGGCCATTCCCTGCCCGACGGGAATATTACTTCGACAAACGGTGCAGTTTGGGCGGCAAGTCGGCGGTTTTTACACTATTTTGTAGCCTATAGGTCAAAAATGCTTTTTTTACCCTACATTTCGCTAAAAATGAAACCTTTATTCCTTTCTTGGGGCTGGGTATGGCTTCTCGGTGTGCCTTTCTTTACCCAGGGTCAACCCGTGCCTTACCCGGGCCTTACAGAAATCCCTACCCCCTGCCGGGAGGGTGGGGAGAGCAACCTGTTCGTGGATGACCGGGGCGTGGTCTGGCTTTCCTGGGTGGAGTTCATAGACGATAGCACCGATGTGTTGTACTGTACCTCGCTCGAGCAGGGCGTATGGGCCCCCGCCCGGGAAGTTGCCCGCGGCAACAATTGGTTCGTCAACTGGGCCGACTTCCCTTCGTTGGCCGTTTTTCCAGGGACAGAAGGGCAAGGCGTTGCGGCACACTGGCTGCAGAAGAGCGCAAAAGGCACCTTTGACTACGACATCCGCCTGAGTCTTTCCCAAAACGGGGGCGCAGCCTGGGTACCACCTTTTATACTGCACCAGGACGGCATCGCGGCAGAACACGGTTTTGTTACCCTCGCTCCGGTTACGCCGGGCCGTATCCGGGCCGTATGGCTCGACGGGCGCCATACTAAAATGGAAGGAGATGATACCGAAGACGCAGGACATGGAGGCCATCATGGTAGTATGTCGCTGCGCAGCGCTATTTTCGACCAATCGGGTAAAATCCTTCGCGACGAAGAGTTGGATTCTAAAGTATGCGACTGCTGCCAGACCGATGCAGCTATCGGGCCGGAAGGTGCCGTCGTAGTCTATCGCGACCGCTCCGACGAAGAAATACGCGATATCTATGTCATCCGAGAAGAAAACGGGGGCTGGACGGCACCCTATCCAATACACCGCGACGAGTGGATGATTGCGGGCTGCCCGGTGAATGGCCCGGCCATCAGCCTCTGGGAAAAACAGGCCGTCGTCGTATGGTTCAGCGCAGCCAAAGGGAAACCACGCGTACAGGCTTGCTTCAGCAGCAACCATGGGAAAACCTTTGGCAAACCCATCCGGGTAAATGATGAAATCCCTATTGGTCGCGTGGATGTAGAGTGGCTGGACGCCAAAACAGCCGCCGTTACCTGGATGGAGCAACGGGGCGACCAGGCTGTAATCCGCCTCCGCAAAATCGGCATCGGCGGCAAAGCCCAGCCTGCTATTGATCTGCTGCCCTGTAGTGCCGCCCGCGCCAGCGGCTTCCCCATCCTGGCAAAGGACGCAGAAGGCCTGCTCCTCTCCACCACAGAAGTAGGAGCCGATGCGCATACCCGCGTACGGACCTTCCGGATAAAGCAGTAGGCTGGCAAGGGGAATCATCGCGCAAAACCGCCCCGACCAAACAATCCTGCCATTTTTTCACCCCTTTCCCGCCAAAACGTCACCTATTTGGATTTGGCCGTCGTTTTGCGTATCTATTTCGCAAAACAAACCCAAATATCACAAGCTATGACGTACGATAATTTCACGATAAAAGCACAGGAGTCCATCCTGAAGGCACAGCAAATTGCAGCAGGCCTGGAACAGCAACAGGTGGATACCGTGCACCTCCTCAAGGGTATCCTCGAAACCGAGGAAAATGTCAGCCAGTTTGTCCTGCAGAAAATGGGCGTACAGGTGCCCTTGCTCAAGGGCAAACTCGAAGAGGCAGTGCGCACTTACCCCCGGGTGGAAGGTGCGGAAAAACAGTATCTCAGCAATGAGGCTAACCGCGCACTGAGCCGGGCGCGCAACCTGCTCAAAGACTTTGGCGACCAATACATCTCCATCGAACTGATGCTGCTGGGTATCCTCCAGGGCGACGACCGCGCGGCTAAACTGCTCAAAGAGCTGGGCGCGACGGAACCAGCCCTCCGAAAAGCCATCGAAGAACTCCGCAAAGGAGCAAAAGTGACCGACCAAAGTTCTGAGGACACCTACAATGCCCTCGGAAAATACGCTATCAACCTCAATGAGCGGGCTGAAAATGGCAACCTCGATCCCATCATCGGCCGCGATGAGGAAATCCGACGGGTATTGCACATCTTGTCCCGCCGCAAAAAAAACAACCCTATCCTGATCGGTGAGGCAGGGGTAGGCAAAACGGCCATTGTCGAAGGCATCGCCTGGCGTATCGTCAAAGGGGACGTGCCGGAAAACCTCAAAACAAAACGCATCTTCGTACTCGATATCGCTGCCCTCATCGCCGGTGCCAAGTACAAAGGGGAATTCGAGGAGCGCCTCAAAGGAGTTATCAAGGAAGTTACCGCCGCCAATGGCGAAATCATCCTCTTTGTGGACGAAATCCACACCCTCATCGGCGCAGGAGGTGGGCAAGGAGCCATGGACGCCGCCAATATCCTCAAACCAGCCCTGGCACGGGGAGAACTCCGCACCATTGGTGCCACAACCCTCGACGAATACCAGAAGTACTTCGAAAAAGACAAAGCCCTGGTGCGCCGCTTCCAGACCGTCCTCATCGAGGAACCGAGCGTGGAAGACACCATCTCCATACTGCGCGGTCTGCAGGAGCGCTATGAAGTCTATCACAAAATCGAAATCATGGACGAGGCGCTGATCGCCGCCGCCGAACTCTCCCACCGCTACATCCCAGACCGACAACTACCCGACAAAGCTATTGACTTGATAGATGAGGCCGCCGCCCGCCTACGCCTCGAACTCGACTCCCTGCCGGAAACCATTGACGAGTGGGAGCGCAAGGTCAGACAACTCGAAATCGAGCGGGAAGCCGTCAAACGGGAGAAAAACGACAAAATGATGGCCGTCCTCAACGAGCAGCTCGCCAATGCAAAGGAAAAACGAGACTCCCTCATGGCCGCCTGGAGCAATGAAAAATCCATCGTGGACCGCGTGCAGGACTACCGCAAAAAAATCGAGAGCCTCGAGCTCGAAGCAGAGCGCGCCGAGCGAAACAGCGACTATGAGACCGTAGCCAAAATCCGCTATGGCGAACTACAAGCCCAAAAAGCAGAGCTGAAAAAGGCCGAAGAAGAACTCGCCACCCTGCCTGAAGAGGGCCGCTTTACCAATGACAAAGTAACCCCCAGCGATATCGCCCACGTCGTATCCCGCTGGACAGGTATCCCCGTGGACAAAATGACCCAGAGTGAGCGCGATAAACTCCTCCATCTCGAAGCAGAAATCGGAAAGCGGCTCATCGGCCAGGACGAAGCCGTGCGGGCCGTAGCCGACGCTATCCGGCGCAGCCGCGCAGGACTACAGGATGCCGACCGCCCCATTGGCTCCTTCATCTTCCTCGGCCCTACCGGCGTCGGCAAAACCGAACTGGCCAAAACCCTCGCCGAAGTCCTCTTCGACGATGAGCACGCTATGACCCGCATTGATATGAGCGAATACCAGGAGCGCCATACCGTGAGCCGCCTCGTCGGTGCGCCTCCCGGATACGTCGGCTACGATGAGGGCGGCCAGCTCACAGAAGCGGTACGCCGTCGTCCTTATTCCATCATCCTGCTCGATGAAATCGAAAAGGCGCATCCCGACACCTTCAACATCCTGCTCCAGGTACTCGATGATGGCCGCCTCACCGACAACAAGGGCCGCATCGCCAACTTCAAAAATACCATCATCATCATGACTTCCAATATGGGATCGGATGTCATCCTGGAAAATTTTGAAGACCTCGCAGAAGTGGGCGAAAAGCACCGCACCGAAATCATCGAAACTACCCGGGTCGAGGTACTGAACCTCCTCAAAGAAAATATGCGCCCCGAGTTCCTGAACCGCATTGACGACCAAATTATGTTCCTGCCCTTGAGCAAAGCGGAAATCAAGGAGGTCCTCGACCTGCTGCTCAAAAAGGTACAGAAAATGCTCGCCAAACAGGCTATCACGCTGCGTACCAGCGACCGGGCAAAAGACTTGCTCGCCGACCTGGGCTATGACCCACAGTACGGTGCCCGCCCCATGAAGCGGGTACTGCAAAAAGAAGTAATCAACGAGTTGTCCAAACGGGTACTCGGCGGGGAATTCGGAGCCGGCGATACCATCTACATAGATGCCGATGCCAAAGGCTTGCTCTCTTTCCGAAAAGACCCCTTCGAGGGTGCTCTGGCGCTACCGGAAGACAGCGATACCGACGAAGATAACGACTAAATACCATGCTGCACCTGCCCGAAACGGAGCGCCTCGTCCTGCGAGAAATCACCCCGGACGATGCCGAACAGGCCTACCTGCTGAATTTGGACCCGGAGGTCGTCCAGTACACAGGCGACGACCCGTTCGAAAGTGTCGAGGCTGCCCGACGCTTTCTGGAGCAATACGACCACTACCGCCGCTATGGCTTCGGCCGTTGGGGGGTCATCCGGAAATCCGACAGGGCCTTCCTGGGCTGGTGCGGACTAAAATACAACCCCGAACTCGATGAGTACGATGTCGGCTTCCGCTTTTTCAAAACGCACTGGAACCAGGGCTATGCCACTGAAGCGGCAAGCGCCTGCCTGGAAGTCGGCTTTGGGCATTTCGCCATGCCGCGCATCGTCGGCAGGGCCATGGAAGCAAACACCGCCTCCATCCGCGTCCTGGAAAAGATAGGGCTGCAATATGTGGGGCCATACCTGTCCGAAGGGAAAAAATGGGGGTTGTATGCGGCTTACCCCCGCTGATCCCTCGTATTAATTAAAATTCTCTGTTATTCTATTCCTGTCCTCATTTTCCTTGTCACTCTTATGATACAGTTCAATGAATGTAATCTTCTGTTCATTGGGAAAATAGGCATAAACCAATCTCAACCCTGAATTGACCCCCCTGCCTTTCAATGCTCTACAAGCCATCTTTTTCACTTTGATGATGCAAGTTTCCAGTCCCAGATTATCCATGCGAAAACTGAAAGGGGGTCTTTCATCAGGTGCAACCTCCAGCACCATTTTAACTACCTCTATATCATCGTTTAGCGTTCTATATTTTTTCAAAAGGGTTTTCAAGTCTTTTTTAAATTCGGCTAATTCATCAAAGATCATCGTTCTTCAATTTCATCTCCGTAGTTCCTTACCGAAAAGGGAGCCTCTCTGTAAAAAGCCAATTCATAATTTATGTCTTCCCCTTCTTTAGAAGCCAGCCAGGGCATATCCTTATGAGAATAGTTGCTGATTGCAGCGGCGGACCAATCGCTCATTTGCTCGATAACCCTATCAATGACTTCCTTCTCACTTGCCCTAAGTTGCTTTAAATCAGCTTTTTCTAAAGGCAAATAGCGGGTTTGAGGATAACCGTGGTACTCTGTTTTTACTCTTTGCAACTGCCCTTTGTCTATCATTTGATTGAGAATGGTATCCAGCTTTTGCGGAACGGGTCCATAAGGCAATTTGCGATACTTGGCTCCGGTTAAATGTTCCTCATACAACTCATAATAGTTAAAGTCGCAGAAATACAGGAGTTTATAAAGAACAGTTTCCCCAATATTAGGCTTGCCCGCACAGTGTTCAAGAATATACAATAGGACATTTTTAAACTTATTGACCTGAAGCACAGGTAGCGAAATGCGCTCTTCCTCTTTCCTGGGCTTCTTTTCCTCTTGAACCGTCACTGCCTGGATTACAGAGAAATCCCTGGACATAAAATCGTCCAAAGAGAACCGCAAAACCTGGGAAAGCCTTTGTAATTCAAGGATATCAATACCTCTGTTGCCCAACTCTATCTGAGCCAATGAGGATCGGGGAATATCGATACTTTTAGATAAATCTTCCTGGGATAACCCTTTCGTTTTGCGAATTTCTGCTATTCTCCGGCCAATTTGCTTTTGGGAAAGTTTTATATCCATAGAGCATTTTTTTCTTTATTAGACTTGTTGCGCGGGGTTAGAGAGGAGGAAAAAAAGAGTCATTTTTTGTCCACACGAAGGCTTTTTGAGGGAGTATAGCGGCGCTATATGACCGAAAAAGGCCTAAAGTGGGCGAAAAAGGGCCTTTTTGACCCCTCGATATTCCCCCGAGCAACAAGTCTATTCAATTCCACAAAGATATATGTTTTATTTTTCAACAAAATAATGTTTAAAAATAAAACATATATTTTCTTACCTATATAAATCCATGGCCAGGCTGCAGGGCTTCAAAAGCGGAGCAAAAAGCCCGTCAGGTTTTCCTCGGAATCGAGGCCCAGCTTGCGGCGCAGGCGGTAGCGGCTCACCTCGACGCTGCGCACAGAGATACCCATGAGCGGAGCGATTTCTTTAGAATTGAGGTTTAAGCGCAGGTAGGCACACAATTTTTGGTCCTTGGGGGTTATCTGAGGGAAGCGCTCTTTGAGCCGTTTCAGGAAGTCGGAGTGTACCTGGTCGAAGCGTTGGGCGAAGAGTTCCCAGTCTTTGTCAAACTGGTCGGTTTGGGTCAGGCCGCGGATGAGGCCCTCGATGGAACGCCGGGTATTAGAGTCGGGGCACTGTTGGCTGATCGTGACGAGTTGCTCGCTGGTATTCTGCAGGATTTCGCTTTTTTGGAGCAGGTGGAAGGTCGTAGCGGCCAGTTCCTGGTTTTTGAACCGTATTTCGTCCTCCAGTTTGGCTTCGAGAATGAGCTGGATTTCTTTTTGGGCTTCAAAAACTTGTTGTTGCTGCACTTCCTGCTCTCGTTGGTGGGCCAGCGTGAGGTGTTCCTTTTCCCGGGCAAAGCGCCGTCGGGGCAGGGCTACCAGAAGAAAAAGGCTCATGGCTGACAGTAGGATATAGGCCAGGCGTGCAGTGCGCGACAAATACCACGGCGGGGCTATGCGGAAAGGGATGGCCGTAGCCAGTACCTCGCCGCCCGTGAAAGGGCGTGCTTCCACTTCAAAGCGGTAATCGCCGGGGGGGAGTTGCACGAACTCTTTGTGGTTGCTCGCCGACCACTCGCTCCAGCCCGGGTCATTGCCCACCAGCCGCCATCGGTACTGGATGCCGGGCTGCTGATTGAGGTCGGGCAGCACATACCTGAAAGAGAGGTCGCGCTCCCGGGAGGAAAGCTCGAGCTCCTGTTTTTTCAATCCACCCAGGACCGGCCTCGACACGAAGAGCAGACTGTCGTTGGGCTGGGCAAGGCGTACTTCCCGGATCAGCACGGCATCGGGGAGGATGGATTTTTGCGACTGATCAAAAAAGATGAACCCCTTGTCGGATCCAAAGACGACGCGATGCTCGTCATAAGGGTAAATGAATTCAAAGCCGCCGAGCAACTTTCCGTGTAAAAAGGGCAACACCACGGGGGTATAGATTGCTTTCCCGTCGGTGCGGACAGGCTTGAGATAGCCGACTTCCTTGTCGGCGGCGAACCAGATTTCGCCGCGGTGCCCATAGTGCAGATACTTGACTCTCTGATAGGATTTGAAATATGGATTGAGTGCAGCATAAGGCTCAAAGCTGTCTCTGAGCTTATCAAAGCGGTACAGGCCTTTTTCTGTAGCAAAGACCACTTCGTCGCCAATTTTGAACACGTGGTTGAAATTATTGCTGGGAAGCCCTCGGGAAGCGTTGAAAAAACGAATTTCGGCCGAGGAATAATCGGCGGCAAAGCGGAGTTGGAAAATACCGCGATAGGGGTGAGCTACCCACAGCAGGCGGTCGTTTTCCAGTGCCAGGATGCGGCAGGATTCTTCTATACCCGGTACTTTTTTCCACAGAGACCAGTCGCCGCCTTTTTTTTCAAACAAATAGATACCGTTATAGCCTCCCCCGATGAGCAGTTGGGGGTTGGCTCCCGGCTGAGCAAAGGTCCAGGTGCCTCCTATGTCGCCCATGCGCTGCGCCCGGGCAGGAGAGGCCAGGAGGTATGGCCCTTCGTGGTGACTGACCCATAGTTCGCCTGCGATGTTCTGTACCCCCCAGGCTTGGCCCTGGGTGCCGGGTACCAAAGCGAACGAAGCGGCAGTCCAGCCGCCGGAGGGGTCGCGGGTACCGGCGTACAGGCCGTTGGAGGTGGCAAAAAAGCCCGTATTTTGGGTCAGGGCCCCGCCGTATCCCGCTCCTTCGAGTTCCTCATCGGGCAGTAGGAAGGTGTAGGGGGAATTGGCCTGGATGCAGTCTATACCGCTGTCGGTACCTACCCACAGATTTTTCTGATGGTCGGCAAACAGACTCAGCACATTGTTGTTCTGCAGGCCGTTTTTCCGGCTCAGGATGATCTGTACTGTCCCGTCGGGTTTGAGGAGTACAACGCCCCCCTGCGAAGTGCCCAAGGCGAGTTTGCCGTCGGCAAGCTGGGTGGCCGTATAGAGGCGGTGTTTGTACAGGTATGCATCGGCATCGGTTTCCCAGGGCAGCAGCTTTTTTCCCTTCCAATGGTACAGGCGACCATTGCGCAGGCAGACGACCGGATCTGCGCCGGGCTGCTCGAGGATGGAGACGATTTCCATCTGTGGCTCTACCGGAGGCGCGAGCAGCTCCTGTTGCCCGTCCGGGAGGAGTGCCACGATGCCCCGGCGACTGTCTTGTGCGATGATCCGACTACCTGTGCGCTGCAGGTAGAGAAAACTCCCTTCGGGGTACCAGGCCTGCATACCGTCCTCTTTGATACGGATGATTTGATTGCCCGAGCGAAAGAACAGAGCACCGTCATCGGCGAGGAGGGCATCCCAGAAATCTTCCGCCTTGCGCTTCAGCCGGGATAGCCGGGATTGAAAGGAGGTATAGGCCAGTCGTCCCCGCGCATCCGGTGCAAAAAAACCGATTTCCCCCTGGGCACCGACATAGAGGCGCCCCTTGCCGTCTGCGGCGATGGAGCGCACAATCGTTTTGTTGGCTACCGGATGCAGGGCCCAGTTCACCCCGTCGAATTCGAGCAGCCCTTCGTTATTGGCTACATAGAGGATGCCGTCGCCGTCTTGTGCAAAATCCCAACTTTGCGTACCTCCGTTGTACTCCGCTTTCGAAAAATTTTGGACAAAAGGAACCCCTTGCCCCGACAGTTGCGGCCAAAGGAGCGTCCAGCATAGAAAAACGATGAGCGCCCGTACACCCCATCGCGCCACAATGGGGTTTTGCGGCGCACCAGGATGGCTTGTTGTGTTTGAATGAAAGGACAAGTCTATTTTTTTTAACTATTAATCAATGATATAGCAGCTAATATACAAAATAATGTTGTGGAAATGTATAGGTGTAAAAAATACTTTTTTCGCATGTTGTTGCAGTGTATGGGCATTTCATTTCACCTTACAGGGATAAAAGGCGAACCTTGCAGCGAACCACAACACGTACTCGTATGAAAAAACGCTACACCATTCTCTTGTTCCTCTTTTCTGTGCTGGGTACTCTCGATGCCCAGCAGGTAGTACTCGATTTTGAGTCTGCCGCCAGCAGCCGAAACTTCCAGTATTTTGGAAGCAGCTTGGAGCCAAAGACCACACGGGTCTTGCCCAACCCGAAGAAGGCGGGCATCAACACCAGTGCCAACGCGATGGAGTTCATCAAAACCGCCGACGCACAGACTTGGGCGGGGGCGTTTTCCACCCCCGATCTGGCTACGCCCATAGACCTGACCAAGGCGGGGGCGCAACTTTGCATCAAAGTGCTGTCCCGCCATGTTGGGAATATCGCGCTGAAGCTGGAAGCTCCTTCGACCGGAGGGGCCAACTGGATACAAACCGTCAAGGTAGAGAAAGCCAACGAATGGGTCGAGGTATGCCTGGATCCCTCGCTGCCTTCCCTGGAAGACCCGAAGAAACCGGGCACCGGGTTCTCCTACGGTCGCTTGGTCATCTTCATGGACTTCGGCGTAAACGGCCCCTCGGTTGCCGATACGACTTTCCTCGACGATGTAATCGTCAAAGCCGGTGCCGCACCGACTACCGTACCCGTTCGTTTTGCCGTGAACATGAGCAAATATACCGAGCCTTTCAGCAAAGTATATGTCAGCGGTACCTTTAACAACTGGTCGGGCGACGCCAACCCCCTGTCTGACCCGGACGGCGATAAGATATGGACGGCAGAACTGCCCCTGGCCACCGGAAGCATAGAGTACAAATTCCAGGTGGATGGGTGGAAAGCGCAGGAAAGTTTTCTGGGCACAGAAGTGTGTACCAAAACGACCGGTGGCTTTACCAACCGATTCCTCGTCATCCCCTCGGCAGGTATCTCCCGTCCGGATACCGTATGCTGGAATTCCTGCTATGCCTGTGGGCAGGGCGTGCGCATCACCGTGCAGTTGGGTGCCCAGCAAATCGCAGTAGCCGGTTCCGGCATCTTCATCGCCGGAGGGGGCAATTTTGGCAACCCGGGCGATTTCCAGCTCAAGGATGAGGACAAAGACGGTATCTATACCATTACCTTCGAGCGCCCCAAAGGCTTCACCTCTTTCTATACATTCACCAACGGCAACTGCCCTGACTATAGCTGTAAGGAAAATATCGCAGGCCAATCCTGCGCCAACCCCGACAACTACAACGACCGCAAGATGGGGCCTTTCAATCAGGATACGACGATCCGGACTTGCTTCGGGCAGTGTACGACTACGGCGCAGTGCGGCACAATCGCCAAACGCAAAGTGACCCTGAACGTGGATATGGCAGGGTACAGCAAGCCTTTCGTCAACCTCTATGTCAGCGGTACCTTCAACAACTGGTCGGCCAACGCCAACAAGCTGTCGGACGACGACGGCGACAACAAGTACCAGGCCGTACTCGAACTGGCCGACGGCACCTACGAGTTCAAGTACCAGATTGATGGCTGGTCGGCCCAGGAAGAGTTCAAAGGCGGCGAAAGCTGTACTAAAACCACAGGCGCTTTCACCAACCGCGTGTTCGAGGTCAAAAAAGATACGGTCTTGCCGGTAGTGTGCTTCAACGCTTGCACATCCTGCAAGCCGACATCCGTCGCAGATCTCGAGGAGGCCGATCTGTTCCGCGCCTACCCCAACCCGGTTGACCAGTTGGCGTTCATCGAAATGCGCGACTTCTCCGCCGACCCCATGCAATGGGTGCTTACCGATGCTTCCGGGCGGCAGTACCGCCCCGCCCTGAGCGAGGCTGCTTCGGGAAGTTTCACCCTCGCCACGGCAGCTCTTCCGAATGGCGTATATTGGCTGCGGCTCATTCAGGGCAAGCGCTATGCCTTGAAAAAAATCGTAGTGCTTCATTAGACTTATTAGACTTGTTGCGCGGGGGATCCTCGAGGGGTCAAAAGGCCCTTTTTCGCCCATGCTGTGCCTTTTTTCGGTCATATAGCAGAGCTATACTCCCTCAAAAAGCCTTCGCATGGACAAAAAATGACTCTTTTTTCCCCTCTCGCTGACCCCGCGCAACAAGTCTCTATTGAATAGTAGTTACTCCATGCAACCCACATGATATACACTTTTCCATGAGACCACTTCTTTTAGCAGGCTTTTTATGCATACTGCTCCCTTCCTGGGGGCAGATCACTCTCAAGGGCGTAGTGCGCGCCCAGGAAACCAAAGAGGGGCTGATCGGCGTCAGCATCCTATTGGAGGGGAGCGAAGTAGGTGCTTCGAGCGACCTCGACGGGAACTTTGCCATTGAAGTGCCCGGCCTACCCGCCCGCTTGCGCTTTTCGTACATCGGCATGAAGGAGCAGCTCCTTACGGTCGCGGTGAATGCGCCTTTAGAGGTTTTTCTCGAAGAGGACGCCAGTTTGCTGGAAGAAGTGGTCGTCGTGGGCTATGGTACCCAGTTGCGCAGCAACATCAGCGGCTCCGTCGCCTCGGTATCGTCTGCCGACCTCGAAGGAGTGCCCATCCTGCGCACTGAGCAAGCGCTGCAGGGCCGTACGGCAGGGGTACAGGTAGCACAAAACTCTGGCTCGCCTGGCAGCGCGCTTACCGTGCGCATCCGCGGCACCGGAACCATCAACAACAGCGCCCCTTTATACCTTGTGGACGGAATGCCCGTGGAAGGGATTGATTTTCTCAACCCATCGGATATCGCGTCTATCAATATCCTAAAAGATGCGGCCTCGTCGGCTATCTACGGAGCCCGTGGAGCCAATGGTGTTGTGCTGATCACCACGAAGAGCGGCAAGAAAAACCAGGACGGCCAAATCAGTATAGAATCTTCTTACGGCATACAAAATACCTGGAGGCGGATGTCGCTGCTCAATGCGGAAGAGTACGCAGCTCTGTCCAACGAGGCCCATATCGCAGCCGGCAAAGCCCCCCGCCCGGAATTTGCCACCCCCAGCGCTCTGGGCAGTGGGACCGACTGGCAGGAGGCGATTTTCAGTCCGGCCCCCATGGCTTCGCACCAGCTCAACTTTCTGGGAGGTACAGACAAAGGCAGCTACTCCCTGAGCGGTAGCTACCTCAACCAGGAGGGCATTGTGGGCCGGCAAAAATCGGGCTTCGAGCGCTACACCACCCGATTGAAGCTACAGCAACAGGTCAAGACCTGGCTTGCCCTCGACGCCAACCTCGCCTACACACAACTCACCCGCAACGGACTGCCCGAAAACAACGTGTTCAATACGCCCCTCGCCCGGGCGCTCAACATAGACCCCGTCACGCCAGTACGCCGTTTTGACGGCTCATATGCCTACTCTGCGTACTCCGATACCGACATTGCCAACCCGGTTGCAGCCATTGAGCGCCATTCCGACACCTGGTCCAGCACCCGCATCGTCGGCGGGGTCGGGGCGCAGTTGAACCTGGCCCCCGGGCTGAGCGTCCGCTCGGCGTACAACCTGGACCGCACCTTTGCCCATCAGGATTTGTTTTACCCCAAATTTGACCTTAGCCTCGATCCTACTCTGGCAGACGCCCCGGCAGCAGAGCGCAGCCTGGTCAATACCGTAGTGAAGAACGAGTTCACCTGGTCCAACTGGCAGTGGGAGTCCGTCTTGCAATACGATAAAAACTGGAAGGAAAAGAAACTGGCCGTCACCATTGGCCATACTGCCCTGGAAAACCGCTTTTATGTACTGTCGGGTGCCAATACCAACCTGCCTTCCAACAACCCTGCCGATGCGTATATCGGCAACACCGTTGACCCCCGCGAATCGCAGAGCGCCGGCGACAATGCCTCGGAGAGCGCTTTGCTGTCGTTCTTCGGCAGGACGCAGTTCGACTGGAAAGACCGCTACTTGTTCTCGGCGAGTTTCCGGCGCGACGGCTCCTCCCGTTTTGGCGCAAACAACCGCTTTGGCACTTTCCCCTCCGCCTCGGCAGCCTGGATACTGAGCCGCGAAGCGTTCTGGGGCAAGCACTGGCTTACCTTTGCCAAGGTCCGCGTGAGCTGGGGCCAGAACGGCAACGATAAAATCGGGGATTACAGCTACAGCACCGTAGTGTTGCCCGGCCAGAACTACACCTTTGGACCATCGGAACGCATCACCAACGGCAGTGCGCCGCAGCAGGCCAGCAACCCTGACCTGCGCTGGGAAACCAGCGAACAGACCAACATCGGCCTCGACCTCGAGGCCTGGAGCGGCAAGGTGAATCTTTCCGCCGACTACTACCGCAAATATACCCGCGACATGCTCTCCCGGGTACCGATACCGACGATTGTAGGGGTGGGCGCCCCTTTTCAGAACGTAGGCACTATGCTCAACGAGGGTATTGAACTATCACTGGAACTTCAGGAAAAACGCGCGGCCTGGTCGTACCGCCTCAGCGGGAACCTAAGCCTGACGCGCACCGAAGTCATCAGCCTGGGCGAAGGGGGAGAGCCGATCAGCGCAGGCAATGTCTTCTCCGCCGGCAACGTGTCGCGTACGGAAGTGGGCCATCCGGTAGCGTCTTTCTACGGATACCTCACAGACGGCATTTTCCAGAGCACGGAAGAAATCAAAGCCCACGCCTTTCAGTCAGAGCGCAGCACTCCAGGTGATATCCGCTTCAAAGACCTGAACGCGGACGGTAAAATTGACGAAGCCGACCGCACCTTCATCGGGAACCCAACACCCTGGCTGAGTGGGGGCTTCAGCGGAAGCCTGGGCTGGAAAGGCTTTGACCTGGATATGTTCTGGCAGGGCGTTTACGGGAATTCGATTTACAACGGCATCTTCCGGTACGACTTTTTCTATGCCAACCGTCCCCGCACCGCGCTGGGCCGCTGGACCGGCCCGGGTACCTCCGATTCCGAACCCAAGGCCAACCTCAACGACCCCAACCAGAACGCACGGGTCTCCGACCGCTTCGTCGAGGATGGCTCCTACTTGCGCCTGAAGAACCTGCAATTCGGATATTCCCTCCCCGCCAATCTGCTCCGCACCCTGCACCTGCAACGGTTTCGGGTGTATCTGTCGGCCCAAAACCTGCTCACCTTTACCCGCTACTCCGGCCTGGATCCCGAGATAGGCACCGTAGGCGGTGCCCTGGAAATCGGTATTGACTATGGATTTTACCCGCAATCCAGGATACTGGGCGGCGGGCTGCAAATCACCTTCTAATGGCTTTTACCATGAAACGCAGTATCCTACCCGTCGTCTCCTTTCTACTCCTGCCCCTCACCTGGGCTTGTGAAGACGACTTTTTGTCCCGCAACCCTCTGGTGGGCTCGACCATTGACAACTACTATAAAACGGAAGCCGATGCCCTGGCCGCTGTGAATGCAGCCTACGCACCTCTCCAGTTCGAAACGACCCCGGCAGGACATTTCCGCTGGTTCTGGGGCGATATCATGTCGGACGATGCCACAAAGGGCGGCTCGGGCGATAACGACCAGCCCCTACTGGGTGCACTGGAAAACTTCCAGGGCCCGGTGAACACGGAATACCTGTCTTCAGAATGGACAGCCGACTACGAGGGAATCAACCGCGCAAACGTCGTACTGGAAAAAGTACCGGGGATAACCATGAACGAGACCCTCAAGCGCCGCTACCTCGGAGAAGCACATTTTCTCAGGGCCTGGTTCTACTATAACCTGGCGACGATATTTGGCGGGGTACCCTTGGTGGACCGCCTACTATCTCCAAATGAATACCGCATGCCCCGGGCGACAGAAGAAGCGATATGGGCACTGGTCGAGTCCGACCTGAAAGCAGCGATAGAGCGCTTGCCGCCGCGCAGTGCCTATCCCCCGGCTGAGCTGGGCCGCGCAACAAAAGGGGCCGCACAGGCGCTGTTGATGAAAGCTATGGTTTGGCAAAAGCGCTGGGCAGAAGCCGCGCAACTCGGAGACGCCATCCTCCAATCCGGTGAATACGCCCTGGAGCCAAGTTTTGGGCGGATCTTCACCTTAGCTGGTGAAAACGGTCCCGAGTCCATCTTCGAAATCCAGTACTCGACGGAGTCCGGAGGCAACTGGGGCTATAACGCCAACAACGAAGGCACTTTTACTAATGTATTTCAGCGCGCCCGCGGGCAGTTTGAAGGCTACGGGTTCAATATTCCTACCCAGTCGCTGGTAGATGTGTTTTTTGAAGAAGGTTTTGAAGACCCCCGGCTGAAATTCACCGTGTTCCGGGTCGGTGAGGCGATGGGCGACCGCGGGGTGTTCACACTGGAAGCGACAGGAGGATTCCCCCACAAATACTACCCGCGCAAGTACTTCAGCAACCGCTCGGAGCAGGCCACCTTTGGCGACCCCAACCCGAATGGAGGCTCCAACGACCGCGTCATCCGCCTGGCAGATATATGGCTGCTCCACGCCGAGGCCAATTATCAATTAGGCAAAGAAGCCGAGGCCCGCACCTCCCTCAATAAAGTCCGCGCCCGCGTCGGGTTAAAACCGATCACCAGCAGCGGAGCAGAGCTGCTGAAGGCCATCTTCCGCGAGCGCCGGCTCGAACTGGCCCTGGAAGGCCACCGCTTCTTCGACCTGGTGCGCAGCGGGCAAGCCCAGCAAGCCCTCGGCCCATTGGGTTACAAAGACGCTACCCACCGGAGATTCCCCATACCGCAGTCTCAGATATTGGCGACCAACGGCGCTATTGTACAGAACCCGGGCTATTAGACCTGACCATAAATGGATTAAAAAATAAATCACAAGAAACCATGCCGCGATCCAAATCGGAACTCCGACACGCTTTTCAGGGCGTCCTGTGGGGTTGTATCTCGTCTTTGGCCATAGCCACGGCTTGTCAGCCGCTCGACGGAGACGAATGGCAGCTTCAGGATACGTCTGCTGCCGCCTCTTTTTCCTATGCTTTCGCATCTGGCGACTCCAACCGGGTAGTCGTGACCGACAGGACGCAGGGCACCTTCAACCGTCTGTGGTCTGCGCCCGGAGGTGTACCCGACCGGAGCGCCAAAGCCCAGGATACGCTCTTTTTCCCCAAAGCTGGCAGCTACGTCCTGACCCTGTACACCTCTATGAACGGAGGGGGAGTAGCCAGTGCAAAAGCTACTATTGCCATCCGGCAGGATGCCAAGACAGGATGCAGCGACCTCGTAGCCCTTCTCGTCGGTTCCTGCGACAAGGGCGCCCGCAAGTGCTGGACGCTGAGCAAAGCCGCCAGTGCAGTAGGGGTAGGCCCTACACCAGGCTCTCTCGAGTGGTACAAATCCCCGCTCAACGGCCTCCAGGCAGAGCAGTACGACGATGGCTTCTGCTTTGGCGTGGAAGGCGGATTTATCTACGAGAACAACGGGTTGACAGTAGATCCCTGGAACGGCTATGTGCCCGTACCGTACGCCCCCCCGAAGAACCAGACGTGGTTTTTGGATCCCAAGGGCGGCCTCGAAGGACTGCCCCGCCTGACCCTCTCCGAAGGAGCCTTCCTGGGCGTTTGGGACGCATCCAACGTATATGATATCGTTTCCATTAAGTCTAATGAAATGGTGGTACGAACCCCCTTCCTCAAAGGGGACGGGTGGTTCCAACTCACGTTTATTGCAAAATAAGGATTATGAAAAAAAGGATATATCCCTTCGCCCTCACCTGTCTGGCCCTCTTGGGTGCGCTGAGTATGCACGCCCAGCAGCGCCTCGTATGGGCCGATGAATTTGATTACAGCGGCCTTCCCGATCCTTCCCGCTGGACCTACGACGTGGGCGACGGCTGCCCGCGCATCTGCGGCTGGGGCAATAACGAACTCCAGTACTATACCGAAAAAAACCTGCGCAACGCCCGCGTCGAAAATGGCCACCTCGTAATCGAGGCGCATCGCGAACCCACCGGAGGCAAAGGCTACAGCTCTGCCCGTCTGCTCACTCGTGGCCTGCAAGCCTGGCAGTACGGACGCATCGAGGCGCGAGTAAAGGTGCCGGCAGGCCGGGGCACCTGGCCCGCTATGTGGATGTTGCCGGAAAACCCCACCTTTGGCGACTGGCCCAACAGCGGGGAAATAGACATCATGGAATATGTGGGCTACGCCCCGGATTCGCTATTCGGCACCGTACATACCGGCGCGTACAACCACCTCTCCGGTACGCAGAAGGGTGTGCGCCTGCGCTGGCCCGAGCCGCTGGAGGACGTCTTTCACGTCTATGCAATCGAGTGGACCCACCGTAAAATCGCCTTTTCGTGCGACGGCAAAGTCTTTTTTTCTTTCAAAAAAGAAAAAGGGGCCGACTTCCGGGCCTGGCCGTTCGACCAGCCCTTCCATCTGATCTTCAACCTGGCCGTAGGCGGCAACTGGGCCGGGCAGTTTGGGGTGGACGAGACCATTTGGCCCAAGCGCATGGAAGTGGACTACGTCCGGGTTTTTCAAAAAAACAAATAGGTCGCGAGGGGGCATGCCTTTTGCCCCTCGATTAACACCCTCCAAAAGCCTGATAAACAAGAAACGATGAGCATAAAATATTTGAAATTGCCCTTTTTGGTCGCAGTGATCGTTTTGTTCCAATACTGTGTGCCCGAGGATGAGCCAATCGGAATCCCCGACTACGAGCCGCCCCTGCTGTCGTGGGCAGCGGGAGATACCTTGAAAATAGTGGAAGGTAATAAAGAACAGAAAATCAGCGTAGCTGTGAAGCTGGAGGGGCTGAACCGAAATAACGTGGTCGTGCAATACGCCACCCGGGACGGCAGCGCAAAAGCGGGTAGCGATTTTATAGCTATAGAAAAAGGCAGCCTGCTCTTCGGGCCTTCCAACCGCGAAAAAACGGTTGAGCTCACCCTGCTGGCCGATGCTTTCAAGGAAGAGGACGAGTACTTCGACCTGGTCATACAAGAGGTATTGAACGGGAAGCCGGGACCTGTAAAGGCCCTGCGTATCTATATTCTCAACGACGACTTCAACCCAATTGATTTCATCGCTATCCCCTCAGGCGGCGCGACCTCCCCCCGGGACTATGCCGGCTTCCGGCTCGTATGGGAAGAAGAGTTTACCGGCAATGCCCTGGACGAAAAAAACTGGACCTTTGAAATCGGCGATGGCTGCCCCGTCAACTGCGGCTGGGGCAACGCCGAACTGGAATTTTACCAGCGCGAAAATACCCTCGTAGATAAGGGTTTCCTGATCATCCAAGCCAAAAAAGAACGGGCGGGCAGCAGGGAATATACCTCGTCGCGCCTCATCACCAAAGGTAAGCGGGAGTTCCAGTTCGGCCGCGTGGACGTGCGCGCCGCCCTGCCCTCCGGCCGTGGCATCTGGCCCGCTATCTGGATGCTGGGCGCCAACATAGACCGCGTCGGATGGCCGGCCTGCGGGGAAATAGATATCATGGAGCTCACCGGCGACCGGCCCAGCCGGGTATTGGGGACCGCCCATTTTGGCCCCTCGGTAGCACAGCACCAGTTCCGCACCGCTGCCACCTTCCTCAGCTCCGGCACTTTTTCGGATTCGTTCCACATTTTTTCCATCGTATGGCAAAAAGACAAAATCCAGTGGCTGGTGGATGGAACCCCCTACTTCGAGCTCGGCCCCGACAAGCTCAACGGCCTTCCCTATCCCTTCAACCAGCCTTTCTTCTTTATCCTCAACGTCGCAGTAGGGGGCAACCTGCCGGGTTCACCCGCCGCCACTACCGTATTCCCGGCCAATATGATCGTAGATTACATCCGCGTATTTCAACCGATTTGAAAACCTAAAAAAGAAAGCCCCCCTACCTATTGCGAAAAATAGAAAAAAACGTATCTTTGCAGTCCTTACAGAGTGGTCGGGTGGCCGAGTGGCTAGGCAGAGGTCTGCAAAACCTCGTACGGCAGTTCGAATCTGCTCCCGACCTCAAATAAGTTGGTAGCTAATAGCTCCAACTGGTCATATTAGATTGATTTTTCTGTGCCGTCCACCCGCTCTCTATTTTGCTGGGCAAAATATACGTCGGATGGACGGCATATTTTTTTTAAAACAGGGGATGGTTAAAAAGCAGTCCTTCGCCTCGGGCGAGACAGGTCTACTACTCCCACCCCTGCTTGAATCGGGAAACAATAGATGGACATGACGATATTCTGGGTGGGGTTCATCGCGTTGATCGGCTTATTGCTCGCGTTGGATCTGGGGGTTTTCAACCGGAAAGCCCACGTGGTTTCGATGCAGGAAGCCTTTCGCTGGACGACGGTTTGGGTCAGCGTCTCCCTGTTGTTCAGCATATTCATCTATTTTGCCTACGAAAACGACTGGCTCCACTATACTTCTTCGGAGTCGTATTCCGGTCAAAAAGCAGTCATCACCTATCTGACGGGGTATTTGGTCGAGCAATCGCTGAGCATTGACAATGTGTTCGTCATCGCAGTCATTTTCGCATACTTCCGCATTCCCGCTGCGAATCAGCACCGGGTCCTGTTTTGGGGTATCCTGGGTGCGATCGTGTTCAGGGGCTTCATGATCGGCGTAGGTTCTGTACTGATCCAAACGTATGGATGGATCACGTATGTGTTTGGGGCTATCTTGCTGTACGCCGCGTACAAGATGTTCAGTTCCGGCGAGCACGATGCGGTGGAAATAGAGCAAAATGCCACGGTGCGCCTCATCAAGCGCTTTATGCCGGTCACGCGCAGTTTTTACGGGGACCACTTCTTCATCAAGCGCAGGGGTATTCGGGCGGCGACACCTCTTTTTGTGGCGCTCATGGTCGTCGAAACGACCGATGTGATGTTTGCCTTCGACAGCATCCCGGCTATATTCGCCATCACGAGCGACCCATTTATCGTATTTACGTCAAACATTTTCGCTATCATGGGGCTGCGCTCCCTCTACTTTGTCCTCGCTTCGGTATTGGACAAGTTCCAGTACCTGCGCTACAGCCTGGTGTTCATCCTTGCCTTTGTCGGCTTGAAAATGATTGCCCTGCACTGGGTTCATCTACCGGAATGGCTCTCCCTGGTCGTGATTATAGCGGCGCTTGCCGCGGGAATACTGCCCTCAGTATGGGCAGATTCCAGGAAAGCCCGTGAAGAGCACCCTTAACCGGGGCAGGAGGCAATAAAATTCTGTGCGTCCCTCTATAAATTCCCTTTAAAAAGTGCGAACTTTCCGGTTCGAACTGGAGGCAATCCATGGAAACTATTTTATGCCTTACCGATTACAAGGCCAATAGCGACCAAACTCTTCTCTTTGCACTGCATCTCGCCCGTCATTTGCAGGCTCAATTGGTATGCGCCCATTTTTTTGAAGCGCCTGCTGCCACTCCTATGGAAGAAGAGGACGAAAATACGCCCTCCCGGGCTGGCAAGCTGCGCTCCCCAGCCCCCAACGAACGCCATAGTACAGAGCTGCAACGCCTGAAAACGTTTGTGAAGACATCTGGCAGCGACACCCTCGCCGCTATCGACGTACGATACCTCGTAGCAGGAGGCTCCCCGCTGGAACACATTCCTTCCCTCTCCAGGGAGTACGACCTGGCCCTGATGGTGATGGGCATGCGCAACCGCGCCAGGCTGGCCGACCGCCTCTTCGGTACGCTCGCTCGGAAAATGATTGATAAAACGCCCTGCCCTCTGCTGCTCGTACCGCCGGAAGCCTCCTTCAGGGCAGTCCACCGCATCGTATATGCCACCGATTTTGGATATAAAAATCTGAATGCCATCGAACGGCTGCTCCGCTGGAGCGAAGCCCTGGATTCCCAACTGTACCTCGTACATGTCTCGGAAGACCCCGAAGACAATCCCTGGGCAGCCTCTCAGATGGAAAAGATAAAACATACCTATCAAACAGATAACGAAGCTGAAAGAATGCAGTTCAGCGTACTTGAGGGAGAACTTCAGACCGCCCTGGAGCACTTCGTCGAAACAGTACAATCCGATGTGATTGCGCTCACGACGCATACCCGTGGGTACTGGGAAAAATGGATGGCTTCCAGTTTGGCCAAAGACCTGGCAGAGGAGGTCGAAATCCCCTTGCTCGTTTTCAGGGAATAATCATGGATACCTGGGCTACTTTTTTCGAGGGTTTCCCCTTTGGATTGATTCTTATGGATAAACAGGGGGTCATCCTGCGCATCAACCCCATGCTGCGCCAACACCTGGAGCTCCCGCCAAACGACTGGATGAATGGAAAGGTAGCTTTCGATTACCTCCAGGAGCTGCCTATCCTCGCACAGGCACTGCAGCGTTTTTTAGAGCGGGAAGGCAAGGGATTTGATATCCATGCCCTCCGTTTTCGCCATAAATTCCTTTCCATACACGGCCGCGCAACCGCAGAAGGCGTAGTCATCACTACCCAGGATGTCACCAATGCCCTCAGAACGGAAATGACCGCTACCAACGCCCTACTGGAAGGACAGGAAGAAGAACGCCGCCGTCTCGCAAAAGAAATTCACGACGGCATTGGCCCCCTGCTCTCCACCATCAAGCTATACCTGGATGCTCTACAAAACGACCTTCAGTATGTAGCCCCCGCCTCCCTGAAGAAAATCCAGGCCATGGGTGAGCTCATCCGCTCGGTAGCGAGCGATTTGCGCGATATCTCCCATGCCCTCATGCCCAGCGTCATTTTTGATTTCGGCCTTATCACCGCCCTGGAAAACCTCTGCCGGAATGCCAACGAGAGCGAGCAGGTGCAAGTCAATTTTTTCTGTACCGGCATAGAGGATAAACAGCTCGACCCCAATACCGAACTGGGCCTGTTTCGCATTGCCCAGGAGCTGCTGAGCAATGGCTTGCAGCACTCCCGCGCAAAAACCATTACCCTGCAACTGCTGCGCCATCCCGAATCCATCGTATTCATGGTCGAAGATGACGGCATCGGCTTCAACCAGGAACAACTAAACGTAGCCCTCAACGACGGTATGGGCCTCCGCAACGTGCTGACCCGCGCCAAGTCGTTGGGCGGAAACTTTACCGCAGACGCACAACCCGGAAAGGGAATGCTCGCCACCATCGAAATCCCGATCTGACGGGAACCGCTATTTTTTCAACCCGCTATTTTGCCAACCCTGCTGACATGATACGAATAATGATAGCCGACGATCACCGGGTATTCCGAGATGGTATCATCTCCATCCTGGAAAATGTAGACGACATGAAAGTAGTCGCCGAGGCCAAAGATGGCCGCGAAGTACTCGACCATATCGCCGAAGCAGCCCCAGACGTGCTCCTCCTCGATATTTCCATGGGAGAAGTCAACGGAATTGAGACCGCCTCCATCCTGCATCAAAACTACCCGGCCGTCAAAATCCTCGCCCTGTCCATGCACCATGAGAGCAGCTACATCGTGCGTATGCTCGAAGCTGGTGCAGCCGGATTCCTGCTCAAAGATTCGGGAAGCCGCGAGCTGGTCAACGCCATACGCACCGTAGCAGAGGGGGATACCTACTACTCCAAGCAGGTATCCGCCGCTATTGTCGAACACCTCACCAACCGAACCAAAGGCAAGGAAAAAAAAGTAGATATCCCCCTCACCCGGCGCGAACAGGAAGTGCTGCGCCTGATCTCAGAGGAATACTCCAACGCCGAAATCGCCGACCAGCTCTTTATCAGCATCCGCACCGTAGATACTCACCGGCGCAACCTCCTCGAAAAACTGGGAGCCAAAAATACCGCCGGCCTCGTGAAATCAGCTATCAAAATGGGGATCATCAAGCCCGAATAAATCCGCTACATCCCGAAGCATACGCTTTTTTACGGACTGACTACCGCTTAATACCGATTTTTGAAAATACGCCTATTGTAGCAGCTTTGAGAAGCCATCGGGAACCATATTTGTGCTAACAGAAAGCACAAAAATGGAAACGAGCGAACTAAAATCAGAACCCGACTCAGAGTTGGTAATCCGGTTCCAGGAAAACCGGGATGAACGCGCATTCAGCGAATTGTATAACCGATACTACCCTAAAATCCTCCAGTACAGCCAGCACGTCTTGAAGGGCCAGGAAGACGCTTACGACGTGGCGCAGGATGTCTTCCTAAGGGCTATGGAGAAGCTGCCATCCCTGAAAAACCCGGTCACATTCCCGGCCTGGCTGTTCAGTATCTCGCGCAATATCTGCATAGACCGCTGTAAGCATCTCGCTGCCATACGCACCGAACCCGATGATTGCAGCCAAATGGTATCCCGGGCAGCGGAAGAGCACCCTGAAGAAGAATATCAGGAGTTGGAACACCAGATAGACCGCGTCTTCCAGGTCCTTGAAGGACTGAACACAGAATCGCGGGAAATACTGAAAATGAAGTATCTGGATAATTATTCCATCGTGCAGCTCCAGGAATACTTCCATATCGGCGAGAGCGCCGTGAAGATGCGCCTGGCGAGGGCAAGAAGCCGGGTTTGTATGCTCTGCGGAAAAAAGGGCAGTATGGCGCTATAACGCGATGGCCTGTTCCCCAAAGGTAGCCCGGGTGAAGGCCCAATCGCGTGTAATGCCGAGTATAAACCCGCCCCCACCGGCACCACAGATTTTGAGGCGGTGCTGCGACCCTGCCAAGCTGTCGAGCCACGCCTGGTGCCAGGTGGGCAGTATCCACTCCTGCATAAAACGGTACTGGAAATGGCTGATGAGGGCCCATACCTCAAATAAGGCTTCCCAGCTTCCCTGCACATAGCATTGGATAGCGTCTTCGGTAGCGGGAATCAACTCTGCGACGACGTAATCGTGGAAGTGCGGCTCGCGCATTTTTGCCTGGAACCGCTGCACGAGCGGGCCCGTTTTGCGGGCATAGCCGGTATCGAGTAAGAAAAGGGTATAGCGAGCATCCGGCACGGGCAGGGAAACCGGGCGTATAGCCTGCCCCCGATCGAATAGTAGGGGCTGGTCGAGATAACTCACCAGGGGATCTGCACCGGAGCTGGCCCCGTGGAAATAGCTTTCTATCTTTCCAAGATCGGCTCTGATACCCGGAAAAAGCCGGACGTCCGTTTTATCGGGCGGGTTGAGGGCGTACGTGTCGTAAAGAGCTGCACAGAGAGCACCGGAACTCCCCGCGCCATAGCCTAGAGGAATATTGGACTCAAAATAGAGCCCCTTATTCAAATCGCGTGTGAAGCGGTCTAAATCGAGGCGTACATCCAGGGCTGCAGCCGACTGCAGGCCGGAGAGATAGTTTAGCCAGTCGTGGAGGGAATGGGTTGGGAAATCCTCTGGGCGACCGAACGCCCAATGCCCTTGGAAAGCAAGGAGCGGTTGCGCCAAGGCCTGTGCGCCCTGAACGACGATATGTTCGCCGAAGAGCAGGATTTTTCCCCTGTATTCCATAGTGGAGGAAGTAGCCGACAGGGCCGGGAAAAGGCTTTTTAGATGCCTTTTCCCGTGCCCTGTCGTGCTATATGGAGCGGTTACTCTTTCGAGTCGTCTTTCGACTCCTGTTGTCCGAGTTGCTCTTTGAGTTGAGCCAGGCCCTCGAGTTCGCCCATCGTAGTCTTCTCGATGGTGGCCTGTTGCTTCTTGACCGCCTGGCGGGCTTGCTGGCGTTCGCCGTCGCGGTCGCGCTTCACCTGCTCATCCGCTTCGCGGCGGATATCCTCCAGGTAGCGGAGGTGGGAGACGAGGATGCGCTTGTCGTCGCGGTTAAACTCAATGACCTTGACCGTGAGCGTCTCATCTACTTCGGCAAGCGAGTTATCCTCCTTGCGGATATGCTTGATGGGGGCGAATGCTTCCAGGCCATAGGGCAACTGGACGATGGCCCCGCGATCGTCGCGGCGCAGTACGGTAGCTTCGTGGTAGGAGCCTACCGGGAACACGTTTTCGAACGTATCCCAGGGGTTTTCCTCCAACTGCTTATGGCCGAGGGACAGCTTGCGGTTGTCCTTGTCTATATCCAGGATGATGACGTCTATTTTCTGCCCTACCTTGGTGAACTCGGAGGGGTGGCCATAGCGCTTGGTCCAGGACAGGTCGGAGATATGTACCATACCGCCGATGCCTTCTTTCAGTTCGACGAACACACCGTACTGGGTGAGGTTTTTGACCTCGCCTTCGTGGCGGCTGTTTTTGGGGAAGCGCTCTTCGATATCGCTCCACGGGTCTTTGGCCAGCTGCTTGAGCGAGAGCGACATTTTGCGCTCGTCGCGGTCAATAGTGACCACCTTTGCTTCGTGTTCCTGACCCAGCTTGAAGTATTCGCGGGCGTTGATAGGCTGGTTGCTCCAGCTCACCTCAGAGACGTGGATAAGGCCTTCGACACCGGGCTGGATTTCGAGGAATGCGCCGTAGTCTTCGATATTGACGATTTTGCCTTTGACGACAGAACCCTCCTGGATAGCAGGGTCGAGGATTTCCCAGGGATGCGGCTGGAGTTGCTTCAAGCCCAGGGAGATGCGCTTCTTGTTCTCATCGAAGTCGAGCACGACCACGTTGATGCGGTCGTTGATGGAGAGTACCTCGTCGGGCCTGCTGATGCGGCCCCAGGAGATGTCCGTGATGTAGAGCAAGCCGTCCACACCGCCCAGATCGAGGAAAGCCCCGAAGTCGGTGATGTTCTTGACGATACCCTCGAGCACCTGACCTTTTTCGAGGCTGGCGATGATGGCTTCGCGCTGCTCGGCAAGATCGCTTTCAATGAGCGCCTTGTGCGATACGACAGCGTTCTTGATGGTTTCGTTGATTTTCACCACCTTGAACTCCATCGTTTTGCCTACGTATGCATCGTAGTCAATAATCGGCTTGATATCAATTTGGGAGCCGGGCAGGAAGGTCTCCAATCCGCCGCAATCAGCGATGAGACCGCCTTTCGTCTTGCTGATGACCGTACCTTTGATAACGGTACCGTTCTCGTAGGAATCCACGATGTTCTCCCATGCCCGCAGCAACTTAGCTTTGCGGCGGGAGAGCACCAACTGGCCGCGCACGTCTTCCTGCTGCTCGACGTACACCTCTACCGGATCGCCTACCTTGAGGTCCGAAATATCGCGGAATTCGGACAGGGGCAGCAGACCGTCCGATTTGTAGTTGATGTCCAGCACGACATCACCGTCGTTGATGGACGTGACAAAACCTTTGACGATTTCGTTTTCCAGCACGGCGTTCATCGTAGCGTCGTACTGCTCCAGGTAGTTTTTGACTTCGTCCTGGCTATAGGCGATGCCGCCTTTGTTGGTAATGTTCCAGTTGAAATCATCATGGGCCGAGTTGGGGTCGTAGCCGAGGTCGAGCGGAAGGTCCACTTCGTCCTCTTCTTCTTCCTCCACTTCGGGCTCTTCAGCAACCACAGCTGCCGGGGTGGCCTCCTCATCGGCCTCTACGGCCTCTGGCTCAGCTTCTTCGCTGTGGTCTTCCGGGAGCGCAGAGAGTTGCTCCTCCATTTCTTCTTCTTGTTCCCCAAACGTGGGGTTCTTCTCATCAGACATAAGAGTTGGTTTTTGCCTGCGAAAGGCAGGCTTTAGTGAACAGTATTTCAGACTTGTTGCGAGGGGAATCATCGAGGGCTCAAAAAGGCTCTTTTCCCCTGTTCGCTGACCCCGCCTAACAAGTCTATTTAAAAAAGATGTGCAAAGGTACGGGTTTCTTTGTAAAGAAGGTAGATTTTTTGAACAGACTTGTTGCGAGAGATGGATAAGTAGGGTAAAAGAGTCCTTTTTCGCCCATACAAAGGCTTTTCGAGGGGATTTAACGGCATTAGATCGCCGGAGAAAGGCACCGTGTGCGCGCAAAATGGCCTTTTTGACCCTCGTAGCTGGTATGATGCTTGCACGCATAATATTTCCGTGCGTTGGTGGAAAAAACAGGGCAATTCGCCAAAAACCCTGAATTCTGGTATAAATTTGTTTTGGGAAGAGACGGAGCTGTCATACGGGCACTCCGCCTTTCCCCAGACAGGCATAAAAACCCATAGGTATCTTTTGTGAAAACACTCATCCCGCATTTCATCCATGAGCAAGCGATAGAGCGCGGCCGGTACGGCTCCCTGCGTGCGTATGTGTGGTTTGCCGATTTAAGCGGGTTCACAGCGCTGACAGAGGCGTTGATGAAAAAAGGGCCGCGGGGCGCCGAAGAGCTATCGGTCATCCTCAACGACATCTTCGGCCCGCTGGTGCGTCTGGTATATGAGCGGGGCGGGTTCATCCCGCATTTTGCCGGGGATTCGTTCTACGCCATATTCCCCGACGGCGAGGCAGACAGTTGCCTGCAATGCCTTTGCGCGGCGGCCTCGGCAGATGCGTTCTTTAAAAGCCATGCCTCCCGTTTCGGGGGCTTCAAGATAGCCCTGAAAACAGGCCTTTCACATGGGGAGGTGGAGTGGGGCATAGCCGGCCACGATGCCTGCGCATTTTACTTCCGCGGAAAGCCGATTGACCAGGCTGCCCGTCGCCAGGAAAAGGCAAAAGGCAAAAACCACCATATCGTATTGGACGACGCCTTCCGGGAGCGGATTGCCGGGCATGGATTCTCTTTTTTAGATATAGAACCCGGCTACTACGCGTTCCAGCCCGATGCGGGCCTTGCAGCGACCCCGCTGCCACCTGCCGTGCCCTTGCCCAGTTTACAACCGGCGATACTCAAGGCTTTTCTGCCCGATGAAGTGCTGGAAGTGCAACAAAACGGGGAGTTCCGAAGCGTTGTGTCGGTCTTCATAGCCTTGGGCGGCATTGAAGACCGGCGTATGCTGCACCGCGTCATCCAAGTATTGATAGATTTGATAGCCAGCTTTTCCGCCTATCTCAAAGAGTTTGATTTTGGCGATAAAGGCGCTCTGGCCGCTTGTTTTTTCGGGGCTCCCGTATCGTTTGAAAACAATGATTACCGCGCCCTGGAATTCGTGTATGCCCTGCGCCAGAAGCTGCGCGAACTGATGGAAAACAAAGGCTTTCGGTTCAAAGTGGGCATGACCTTGGGCACGGCCTACACCGGTATAGTGGGTGGAGAGGAACGCTGCCAGTACGCTATCGTGGGCAAACACGTCAACCTGGCCGCACGCCTGATGGCGCACGCGCACTGGGGCGAAGTACTCACCGACGAGTCGGTCAGCAAAAACCGGCATTTTGTGTTTCAGCACCGGGGGGAAATACACTACAAAGGAGTGCCCCGCCCCATCCCCACCTACCGCCTAGAGGCACGTACGGAGGAACAGGCCCAGGTCTATTCCGGTGCCCTGGTTGGACGCGACATAGAACTGCGCAAGTTCCTGCTCTTTGCCTACCCCCTGAAAGAACGCAAGCCCGCCGGGATAGCCTTCGTGTTTGGGGAAGCGGGAATAGGGAAGACCCGCCTCACCTACGAAGCGCGAAAATACATCGTGGATCGCCAGGAAACCTTCTGGGCTTTTTGCCCGACCGATCAAATCCTGCGGAAGCCGTTCAACCCCTTTCTCTACTTTTTGCGGAATTACTTCGGGCAGTCGGCAGAAGATGCATCCACGCGGAACCTCGAGCGCTTTGAAAACCGCTTCCAAAACCTGTTCGAGCGCCTCTCCCGGATTCCCGGACTGGAAACGCAGGGGCTGTGCGATGAGTTGACCCGCACCAAATCCGTCCTGGGAGCCTTGATTGGCATCGTCTATCCCGATTCCATCTGGGAACAGCTCGATGCGCGGGGCCGCTACCAGAATACCATACAGGCGATTGTGAACCTGTTCTGTTGCGAAGCACAGCTCAATCCGCTCGTCGTGGAGATAGAGGACGCCCACTGGATGGACCAAAACTCCATCGCATTGCTCGACGAGCTCATCCGGCAGGCAGGCCGCTTCCCCATGCTGCTGCTGGTGACCTCGCGCTTCAACGACGACGGCTCGCACCCCGCTTTTTTTGAGTCGGCCAAAGCCCGCGCAGCAGACCTGCCGCTATTGGTACTCGACTTGAATGCCCTGCAGGGAAACTTCGTGCGCCAGTTTGCAGAAAACAGACTGGAAGGCTCCATTTCTCAGGATTTCCTGGACTTACTGCTCCGCACGACCAACAGCAATCCTTTTTACCTCGAACAACTCCTCGAATACTTCACCGAACAACAACTCCTCGAGCAACAGGATCGCATCTGGACCGTCAAAGATCCCAATATCGAATTGTCGAGCTCCATAAACGCCATCCTCACCGCCCGCATTGACCGCCTGTCGGCCCTGGCACGCGAGACGGTCAAAACCGCCGCAGTCATCGGAAGGGAATTTGAGCTTCCGGTACTCGCCGAACTCATGTTCGCCAGTGAAGAGTTTGCCGGCGAAACCGGCCACCCGCAATACCTCCTCGCCGAACAGGTGCGGATCGCCGAAAAAGGCCAGATCTGGCGCGCTATTTCCGAACTGCGCTACATCTTCCGCCATACACTCCTGCGCGAAGCCGCCTACGGTATGCAGATCGGCGCCCGCCGCCAGGAACTGCACCGCCTCATCGCAGAAGCCATCGAACGCATCTACGCCGATAACCTGGAAGACCGCTTCTTCGACCTGGCATTCCATTATGAATTGGCGAAAATACCGGAAAAAACCATCGCCTACCTCCAAAAGGCTGGCGACTACGCGTTGGGGAAATTCCAAAACCAACAGGCACTGGAATATTTCGAAAAATTGCTGGCCTTCCCCGAAGTGCGACAGGACCACGTGCTCTTCGTCAGCGCCCTGCTGAAAAAAAGCAAAATCCTGGTTATGACCGGCAACTGGGAGGCCGCTGCCAAAACCCTCCAGGAGGCAGCCGCCAACGCTCTGGAAACCCGGCAGGAGGAACTGCTGGCCCGCTCCTGCTGCTCATACGGCCACTTGCTCATGTTACAAGGCGATTACACTGGCGCCATGCGCCAGTTGCAACATGCCCTGCACTTGTTCGCACAGCTCCGGCACCCGGCCGGAATGGTCGAAACTACCGGCAACCTGGGCAATCTCTACTTCCGGCAGGGCAAGTATCCCGAAGCGGAAAACTACTTCCAGGACTGTATCCGAAAAGCACGCGAAATACCAGGCTACTTCCCCGACTCCCAAATCATCGCCAACCTCGGACTCTCCTTCATGAACCGGGGCGAATACGAACAGGCCATCCGCGTAAACCTGGAATTCTTAGACTCCTGCGAGGAACGAAAAGACCACTCCGGCATGGCCAATATCCTCACCCACCTCGGTATCGTGTGCGTGGAAAAAGGAAGCTATGAAGAAGCGATGGACTACCTGCGCAGAGCCCTGCGCATCAATGCGCAACTCGGCAACAAACAACTGGCCGCCATCGCCACCGGCAATATGGGCGTCATCTTTGAACGCCAGGGGAACTACCGCCAGGCAATGGATTGCTACCTCAAAGACCTGGAGCTCTGCGAAGAACTCGGCGACAAACAGGGTACCGCCATCGCCCTAAGCCTCATCGGCCAACTGCTCAACGTACAGGGCGAATTCCACCGCGCTATCGAGTACATGCAAAAAGCGCTCATGCTCTGCGAGGAACTCAGCTATCAAAAAGGCATCGCCAAAGCACTCAACACCCTGGGCGATATCTTCTTCTTCCTGCAGCAACACCGCCGCTCCCTGCATTTCTACAACCGCGCCATCGAACTGACCCGCCTCATCAACAACAAGCTCGTCCTTGGATTCAGCCTGGTGGAAAAAGGAACCGTACTCCTCGAAACAGGCGACTGGGAGGAACTCAAACGGGTCGCCACAGAAGCCGCTACCTTAGCCGATGAACTCGGGAACCCAGACCTGCACTTCGAAGCGCAACTCCTGGCCGTCAAAGCAGACTTCGCCGCCGGCCACGCCCAGGGAAGCCACAATCGCCTGCTAGCCCTGCTCCCACACGCCCACACGCCCGACCAGGAGGCAGCAGTCCGGTACGAATTGTTCCGCATCGATCCACTCGATGCCAACTCCCACCTACGCGCCCTCCAACTCTACCAAAAACTATATCGGGAAACCCCCCGGTACTTGTTCAAGTTCCGACTGGATATCCTCGAGCGCTTAGTGGTCTCCTGAGCGCAGTTGAAGCCCCCCGGCAGGGTATGCCCCCTCGCAACAAGCCTAATGCTTATACTTTTTGACCCGCGCATCCCGGATGATTCCCTTCCAGTTCAACCCAAAAGTAAAATCGTAGGCGTGACCGGCTTCGTCCACGTATGGAATCATGTCCAGAGGCACGTCTTCGAGCTGTTTTTCGACGGTTTCCATGTGCGCCGGCATTTGGAGGGGAAGCAGGCCCGAGGGCTCGGACTTACCGCTGACCATTTCGAGGACGGCATCGGTCTGCACGCCAAATTCGACTAATATGGCGTCCACCAGGGGTTCGACATCCTGGAAGACCATGGGGTTGGTGGCAGATACCACCAACACGACCGGTTTGGCACCCATGCCTTTGCGGGTATCCCGGAGGGTCTGCAGGTCGGGGTAGTTGCTCGACCGGGACGTTTTGCCCCGGTAGGATCGGTCGGTCACAGCAGGATCCACGACGGGGTCGCCGGCAGCGATGCTTTTTGCCCGGGCGGCAGTCGCCGTGTAATCGGCGAGCTGCAGGCTGATGGGCACATAGCCATTGCCACCCGTTTCGCGGTCCTTACGGGAATAGCCGTTGCTGTACGGGCTTTTGATAAAGACCATGGCAAAGTCGGCTTCTTCCGGGGTGCGCACCACCTCGTAGTACTTGCCAACCAGCTCCCGATTTACGGGATCAACGACCGACCCCGGCACGGGCGCTCCAAAGAAATTCAGGCTTTCGGGCACCTCCCGCATGGGGATATATACTTTCTTGCGCGTTTTGACGGGCAGGGACTGGTTCTTATTTTTCAGAAGGACAATAGACTTCAACTGCGCTTCATAGCCTGCTTTCATGAATTCGGGCTTCCCTACGGTAGCTTTGGTAGCTTGCTCGTCGAGGTAGGGGTTTTCAAACAGCCCTGTGTGGAAGATATTGCGCAGCAGGCGCACCGCAGACTGTTCGATACGCTGCCGGGCGGCCGTTTCTCCGTATTTTTTACGAAGCATCGCAAAGGCTTCGAGTACCGGGCCCGAGTCGTTATTGCCGCCAAACTGGTCCATGCCTGCTTCCAGTGCCTTGAAGTGGCGTTCTGCGATGCTGAGTTTTTCCACGCCCCAGGGCTTGCCGGCAAATACGTCCGGCTTGTCGCCCTCGTTGCCGGTGATGAGCCAGTCGGTACATACTACGCCCTCATAGCCGTATTTTTTTCTCAGCAAGTCCGTGATGATGTATTTGCTGAAGCCGTTGCCTACATTTTCGCCATACACTTTGTCCTGATTGTAGGAAATGGTGTAGTAGGGCATTACAGCAGATGCCTGCCGCGTCTTCCCTGAGAGCTTGAATGCGCCGTCCACGAAGGGCTTTAGGTGGGTATTGAATTGGTTTCCGGGATATACCGCGAATTTTCCGTAGGCAAAATGGCCGTCCCGGCCTCCTTCCTCCGGCCCTCCGCTCGGCCAGTGCTTGACCATGGCATTGACGCTGTGCGGGCCCCACCCATCTGCGTTTTCGCGCCCGGTAGCGCTGCTTTGGAATCCGTCCACATAGGCGCGCGCCATATCGGAGGCCAGTGCGGGATCCTCGCCAAAGGTTCCGTAGAAACGGTTCCAGCGCGGCTCCGTAGCCAGGTCAATTTGAGGCGACAACGCGGTGGTGATGCCCAGGGCACGGTACTCCTGCGAGGCGATTTCCCCGAACTGCCGCGTGATGGCGGGGTCAAAGGTAGCCGACAGCCCGATTTCCTCCGGCCATTGGGAGATGGCACCGCCCGACCCGGCGTTGTACTCTGCGTCTTTGCGCGCGCCGTGGCGAGGGTCAGAGCTGTTGTTCGCCGGTACGCCAAAGCCTATTCCTTCCACCAGCTGCTGCACGTGGTTGTTCCAGCGCGCGGCTACTTCAGGGCTTTGCACACTCACCAACAGGACGTGGCGCAGATTGTCTTTGGTCAAAAATTCTTTTTGCTGGTCGCTCAGGTCGGAAGGCGCCGCCCCCGATTGCTCGAAGGGCTTCCCCTGGTAGGTACCTCCGAAATAGCCCCCGCTCGGCACGGGTATGTTTTGGTGGCGGCTGTAAAGCATGAGGCCGGCTATTTCCGCTTCTCCAAGCCTGGAGGCCAGATCTTTGGCGCGGGCTTCTACGGGCAGCCTCCAGTCTTCGTAGGGATCCAGCGCCCCGTTTTTATTGAGGTCCTTGAAAGGTAATCCGCCGACTTGCAGGATTTTCACCCCCGAGGTGGTCGAATACCCAAGCGTCGTGCCATTGCTGAGCGAAACGATGCGGATGGTATCGGTGAGAGCTTTTTCCTGCCAGGTCACCGGCTGTTGGAAAGAGGCCAGCACCGCAAGTGCAGGCAACAAGTAGTAGTGGCGTTTCATGTTTTTTTGTTTTAGGTATTTAATATCTGTAGCCGATTTGGCAAATAGCCTCGGTTTTTTGACAAAAAATTCAATCCATCATTATCCAGCAGAGCAGATAGATTAGAGCCATCGCGCCGGAAGAAATCCCGAACGATATCCCTCCAATTCCGAAAAAACCAATGATGAAGATGATCCGCAGAAGGGTCGGGGGGATACCCAACGCATCCCCTATACCGGAGAGGACGCCCGCCACCCATTTGTTGCTCTGGTTTTTGCGCATAGCATGCTGTTTAACCGATTCCCGCACAGTGCCGACGGCTTTTTGGACCAGCCCGGCGTTGCGTTGTGTACGGACAAATATACGGAATAAATGGATTTGTGGCGAGCTTGGCCACTCGCCACAAGCCTGTTATCCCAGCAGGGCCCGGTGCCAGGGAGTCAGGGCGCCGTATCCCGTCTGGAATTCCTGTTCCCCTAAGTACGCCACGGAGCAGGACTCCGGAGGCATACCCGACACCTTTTGCCACCACGCCAAAGCAGAAAAATGACGGGAGTTGAACGTCTGTGATGCCTTGAACTCTACCGCACGAAGGCCCCCCTTTCCCTCGATCAGCAAGTCAATCTCGTTTCCGTTGCTGTCGCGCCAAAACCAGAACCGGGGGCGTTCGCCCCGATGGGTGTACCTTTTGTAATATTCCATCAGAAGCATGGTTTCCATAATGTTGCCGTAGAAATAGTGCGTGCGCAGCTCTTCCGGCGAGGTGATATTGAGCAGATAACACAACAGCCCGGTATCGGTGAAGTACAACTTCGGCGATTTGATCAGCCGTTTGTTGTACTGCTCAAAGTAGGGCTGAAGGAAAAGGATGAGGTAGGAAGCCTCCAGGATGGACAGCCAGGACTTGGCAGTGTTTACCGAAATATCCGCATCTCTCGCCAGCGACGATACCTCCAGAAGCTGTCCCGAACGCCCCGCCGCCAAGCGGACAAACCGGTTGAACCGACCGAGATCCCCCACATTTTTCAAGAGGCGTACGTCGCGTTGCAGGTAGGTCTCTACATAATTGGGAAAGACCAGGCGGGGCGGAGCCCCTCTGTCGTACAACACCGGAAACCCTCCCTGCCAGGCCCACTGCAAAGCAGACAGGCCCGCACGGGTTTCTGCCGGAAGCTCCTCAAAACCCAAAGGCAGAAGATTCAATATCCCCACACGCCCGGCAAGCGACTGGGTGATTTTTTCCATCAGCAGAAAATTCTGGGACCCGGACAATACAAACCGAAGCTGCGGGGTACTATCCAACACATGCTGTAAATAAGAAAATAAAGACGGCACCCGCTGGGCTTCGTCGAATATAGCCCCTGCCGGAAAGGACGCAAGAAACCCCCTGGGATCCGTTTCCGCAAACATCCTCACATCAGGATCCTCTAAATTGGCGTAGGGGAGCAACGGGAACGTATCCCGAAGCAAGGTCGTTTTACCCGATTGTCTCGGCCCTCCCACGTAAATCGCCGGAAAATACCGATACAACTCTTCCACACTGTCCATCAGCAACCGAGGAATCATTTTCAAAGGTTATGTATTCTTGCATTCTAAATGCAAAATTACATAACTTTTTGAAAAAATGGAACGCGTCGCAGAAAGATCGGGGCGTACCTCAGTCGGTATAGGACTCGAACAACTTTTGGTAGGAGGGGTGCTCATCGAAGTTGATTTCGACAAAGTACTCAAAGTGCCGGGCAAGCTGACGCACCGCCGACGACTTCCCCACCTGACGCGCACCCCGCAGCATCAGCGGCTTTCGTTGGCCAGCCAAACGCCAATCCTCCAATTCTTTGTCAATCAACCTCCTAAAATACATATACCAAAAATACAGACCCTAAAACTACGTAAAAGGATAAAAATCCA
>CAZSMU010000009.1:0-53889 GCA_964607915.1 uncultured Haliscomenobacter sp. | reverse complement strand
TATTGCCTGTACCCCGAGCAGAAAGAACTTTGGGTGGGTACTAACCAGGGGCTATACCAACTCGGCCCAAACCTGCAGATACAACGCAAATGGCTACCCCCTTCCCGGGAATTCCCCTACGAGCGCCTGGAACACCTCCACAGGGACCGCGATGGCCTGTTTTGGATGGCCACCAAAGGGGCCGGCCTGATACGCTGGAACCCCCAAACCGGCGCCGCCCGGAAATACACCGAAAAAGAAGGCCTCTCCAACCGCAATATCCACGCCGTTTATGAAGATGCTCAAGGCTTCCTTTGGCTGCCCAGCGACTTCGGGCTGATGCGCTTTCACAAGGCTTCCGGACAGGTACAGGCTTTTTTCAAAAGCGATGGCATAGCCGATAACGAGTTCAACGCCATGTCCCACTACCGGGATGCCGAAGGCCGGCTCTACTTCGGAGGAATCAACGGAATTACCGCTTTTCATCCCGACGACTTTCCTTCTTTTTTGAAAAGCAACTACAAACTCACCATTACCGAGGCCAAAACCTTCGATTTGAAGCGCGGTTCCTACGCCCGCCAGTTGACCAACGCCTCCCGGATGGAAAAACTGACCATCTCCCCATCGGATGCCTATCTCGACCTGCGTCTCTCCCCCCTGCTCTACGAGGAATCGGATCGCATCTTGTACGGATGGAAAATCAAAGGACTGCAAAAAAACTGGGTCAAGCAGCGCTCCCCCGTCATCCGGCTCAGCAACCTACCCTATGGGAAGAACCTCCTACAGGTCCGCTTCAGCCTGGGCGGCAGCGGCTGGTCCTCCAAAACCCTGGAAGTACCCGTGCAGGTCCTGCGGCCTTTTTACCTGCAATGGCCGTTTTTGACCATCCTAGGATTTCTGATCGCTGGCCTCGCCGCAGCTTTCAGCTACTACCGCAACCGCCAGTTGTTAGAGGCCAATCTGCGCCTGGAAAAAGAAGTGCGGCACCGCACCCGCCAAATCGAAGCCGACAAACAAACCATAAGCCAGCAAGCCCAGGAACTACGGGCCCTCGATGAGATGAAATCCCGCTTCTTCGCCAACGTCACCCATGAGCTACGCACCCCGCTGACCCTCATCCTAGGCCCTATCGAACATTTGCTCAAAGACAGGAGCCTGACTAAAAGCGGAGCGGATTTTGCCTTGTCTATCCAACGCAACGCCCAAAAACTCCTCACCCTGGTCGAAGAATTGCTGGATTTGTCGAAGATAGAATCCAATAAACTCGCCCTCGACGAAAAACCGGTCCATTTCTTTTCCTTCCTCTCCCGTACCGTAGCCGCCTTCATCCCCTATGCCGCCTACCGCAGCGTCGAATTGCGCCTGCGCTACGATTGCCCTACAGACCTCACCCTGCTGCTCGATGCGCCCAAGATGGAAAAGATCATCAACAACCTCATCGGCAATGCCCTCAAATTTACTGACCAGGGCTCTTTCATCTCCCTGGGCGTCCAACAGGTCGAACAGCAAATCGTCCTACAGATAGAAGACAATGGCCAGGGCATCGCCCCCGAAGATATCCCTCACATTTTTGAACGCTATTTCCAATCGAAAACACCCGGTGCCTCCCTGCAGGGAGGCACCGGCATCGGCCTATCCCTGTGCCGGGAGTACGCCCGCCTCTTCGGGGGTACGCTCAGCGTGGAAAGCACCTACGGACAGGGAAGTACCTTCACCCTCCAATTCCCTGTAAAAGCCGCCCCCCCAGCGGAAAATGCCGGCGAAATCGTGTTCGTCGAAAATACCCAGGCAAAAGATCTCGCCCCCGATGCCACACCCGAAGCGGGAAACAGAAAAAAACACACCATCCTCCTCGTCGAAGACAGTTGGGACATGGCCGCCTATATCCGTACCGTTCTCGAACCAAAGTACAACCTGATCCTCGCCGATCACGGCAAAACCGCGTTGACCCAGCTCAAAACCCAGCGCGTGGACCTCGTGCTTTCCGATGTCATGATGCCGGAAATGGATGGCTTCCAGTTGCTGACGCATGTCAAAAAGACACAACCCGACCTTCCCTTCATCCTCCTCACCGCGCGCATCGAAACCCCCGACCGCCTCCAGGCGCTCCGCCTCGGAGTGGACGACTACCTCACCAAGCCTTTCCAGGAAGAGGAACTCCTCGCCCGCCTCCACAACCTCCTGCAGCGATACGAAGCCCGACACACGCCCGCAAACAGGGAAGAAGACGGCCCCCCGGAACCCCGGGCTGCCTACGACGACAAATGGCTACAGCAATTGGAAGGCGTCATCCATACCCACCTCGTAGATCCCAACTTATCCGTAGAGCGCATCGCAGAACTCATGAACATCTCCGAACGCAGCCTTCACTACAAAATAAAGTCCTTCACCGGACTTACCCCCAACCAGTACCTCACAGAGGCACGGCTCGTACATGCCCAGCGCCTGCTCGAGACGAAAGCCTGCCAGACCGTAGCGGAAGTGTGCTACGCCGTAGGCTTCAAAACCCCCGCCTACTTCGCCAAACTCCTCAAGGATAGGTTCGGGAAAATGCCGTCGGACTACTGATACCCCGCATCCAGAACACCAGGTCCTGTTGGTCAATCGAATACCGCCACATTGACCCCTTGTGAAGCCTTTCGGTTCGGGATAGTAAGCGTCCGCCCGTTGAACAGGAGCCGAAGGGAGTTGCCGGGCCGGGCTGCAAAATCAATCCCGGTCAGGAAGCTGCGCATCATCTGAAAGCCAGCGTGGGGTTTGCCACTGCTCTGCCCATCCCCTCCGTCGTACAGGAACAATGCGATGATGGTCTTCGACGCCGGGCACAGGGCTTCGCTGGACAACTCCATGCCGTCCGCCTCCAGTCTGTCGCGCCCACTCACCACCGCTCGGGATGAACTGAATACTGCCGTCACGCTCTGGGTATCGCTTTTGGGCAGTGCCGCAAGCAGCAGTCCTGCCGGAGAGGAGGAGCCGGGCAGAACACGCAAATACACCAGGGGATTCGCCAGCGCAAACGGCTCGCGGTAGTAGTGTATCGGACGCTCCCCTTCCGTGCCTGTTTTGACCATGAATTCGTAATGCGTTTTTGCATCGGCCTGCCAGGGACCCCAGTACCCGGCGGTATCGGTCTGAAGCGTGGCGAGCGGTTTTTCCGATTGGCGCAGGCCCGTCGAGGAATGGAGCGCATAGATTTCTATCGCCGCACTTTTCTGAGGGGCGTTCTCCCCCAGCGTCACCACCCTCCCGCCTATCGGCACCTTTTTTTTCAATACTGCCTTTTTTTCTACCCGCCTTTTTCCGGGGTTAAAAAATGTGAACATTTCCAGGAAAGACTCCTCCGAGGCAGCCACCTGGTAGTGGTCCAACCCGGTGAAACGCTTGTTCACCGCTCCCGGAATGTCTTTGCCCGGCACGGTGCGATCTCCTTCGGAGTACAGGTTCAGCGTGGGCACTTCGCCAGAGGCTCCGGCGGGCTTTGGCTGAGCCCCACTGCCCACATGCACGTAGTGCGCCACCTTAGCCGCCCTCGCCGGGTCGGAGAGATAGGTGTAGCACAACCCACCCCCCGCCGAATGCCCCACCAGGTTGACTTTTGCCGCTCCGGTCTCCCGTCGCAGCCGGTCAATAAAAGCATCCAGCCGGGCTATGGAGCTGTTGCTCCCGCCCAGGGTGTTCCAGTCAAAGGCCCGCAAGCGGCCGGGGCAATACCCCTGCTCCCCAAAACGCCGTACCTGCCCGGCATACGTATCCCCCGATGCCAGAAAACCATGTACGAATACCACCGGCAGGAGCGCCTCGTCGCAGCCCTTCTGCCCGAATGCGGGTACGGGAAGCGCAACACTATGCATCAGCAGCCCCGCAAGGCCCAACAGCACCGTTCCAAAAAAATGTGTCTTTCTCATCGTTTAAATTGCTTTGGCACTTGGGGAAAACCCCCAATTGTCCATAAATTTCTACCTTTTATCCATAATTTTATACGGTCGTTCTATCGAATAATAGTTTTACTCATGAACTTGTTACGAAAGGCTTCTTTTTGACCCTTCAATGATTCCCTCTCGCAACCAGTCTAATACATTCTACTCTATAATACCCTAAACCAGTCCAAATGAAATTAGAAATCCACCACTTGAATAAGCGCTATGCCAATGGCGTGTGCGCCCTGGACGATGTCACCTTCAGCATCGAAAAAGGCATGTTCGGCCTCCTCGGCCCCAACGGGGCCGGAAAATCTACCCTGATGCGCACCCTGGCAACCCTGCAGGACGCCGACAGCGGCTCGGTCTCCCTGGGCGATATAGACGTGCTGCGCGAAAAAGACCGCGTGCGCCGCATCCTCGGCTACCTCCCGCAGGAATTCGGCGTATATCCCCGTATGTCGGCCACGGAGCTCCTGCACCATTTAGCCATCTTGAAGGGCTTTCACCAGAAAAAAGAGCGCGCCGACATGGTGGACTACCTCCTCCAAAAGGTGAACCTCTTTGAACACCGCAAAAAAGCGGTGAGCAGCTACTCCGGTGGGATGCGGCAGCGCTTCGGCATCGCACAATGCCTCATCGGCAGCCCTCTGCTCGTCATCGTGGACGAACCGACAGCGGGGCTCGACCCCGGCGAGCGCAACCGCTTCTACAATATCCTCAGCGAAATCGGCGAACAGATCATCGTCATCCTCTCCACCCACATCGTGCAGGACGTGCGGGAACTCTGTACCCACATGGCCATCCTGGACAAAGGAAAGCTCCTCTTCAGCGGCGCCACAGACGATGCCCTGGCCCTCATCAAAGGAAAGGTCTTTGAGAAAAGCGTGGAAAAACCCCTCCTGGCCGAATACCAGGCCACCTATCCGGTCATCAGCACCAAGTTGGTGGGCGGCAGACCCCAAATCCACATTTTTGCAGAACAGACCCCTGAAAACGGGTTTGCCCCCGCCGAGGAAACCCTCGAAGACGTCTTTTTTGCCAAACTGAATTCCCTCATCTAAAGCCCCTACCCTATGCGCAAGTTTATCTCTTTTGAGTGGAAGTACTGGCTCCGCACCCCCATGCTCTGGATTTTTCTCCTCGTGAACACCCTGCTCATCTTCGGGGCGGTGAGCTCAGAGCAGATCACGATAGGGGGCGGCGTGGGCAACGTGCAAAAGAACGCACCCTTCGTAGTGCAACAGTACTATATGGTCATGTCCCTGTTCTGCCTGCTGATGACCACCGCATTCATGACCGCCGCAGCCAACCGCGATTTCAGCTCGGGCATGTACCAGTTCGTCTTCACTTCCCCCGTCAAAAAGCGGGATTACTTCTTCGGGAAGTTCCTCGGCGCGGCCAGCATCGCCGTGATTCCCCTGCTCGGGGTATCGCTGGGCACACTGCTCGGCCCCCTGATGCCCTGGGTGGAACCCACGCGCTACGGAGAAATCGTCTGGAGCGGCCATCTGCAGGGCATCCTGGCCTTCGCCCTGCCCAACACCCTCATCACAGCGGTCATCGTATATGGCCTGGCCATCTTGTTCCGCAGCAACGTGGTCTCCTTCGTGGGGGCCATGCTCATCCTCGTATTCTATGTGGTCAGCCAGGGCTATACCCGGGACCTCGATAAAGAGTGGCTCGCCAACCTGCTCGACCCCTTCGGCACACAACCCCTCTCCATCGCCGCCAAATACCTGACAGTGGAGGAAAAAAACCGCAGCGCCGTACCCCTGAGCGGTGATTTCCTGTACAACCGCCTGATGTGGCTGGGAATAGCCGCCCTCCTGCTCTCGCTGCTCTATACCCGCTTCTCGTTCAGCCTCCGGGCAGGAGGGGCCGCCAAACCCCTGGATAAAAAGGAAGACGAAACAAGTGCCCCCGCAGCCGAAAGCCTCCGGGTCTTTTCCAGCCCGCCCCAAGCCGGATTTTCCGCAGCGGCCTTCCTGCAGGTCACCTGGTTCGAAGCGAAATCTATCCTGAAGAACCAGACCTTTCTCATCATCGTGGCCATAGGCATGATCAACCTCATCGCCAGCCTGAGCAGCTTCAGCGACTTGTACGGAAGCACCAAATACCCCGTCACGTACGACGTCATAGAGACCATACGGGGCGCTTTTTACCTCTTTCTGGTGGCTATCGTCACGTTCTACTCCGGCGTGCTGGTCTGGAAGGAACGCGACGCCAAAATCGCCGCAATAGAGGACGCGACCTCCGCACCTACCGGCGTGCTGTTTGCCTCTAAACTCCTCGCCCTGCTGACCGCCCTGTTTTCGGTGCTCTGCGCCACCATCCTCGTCGGAGTTGCCGTGCAGGCCATCAACGGGTACACCCGCTTTGAGCTCGGACAATACGCGGTGAGCCTGCTCGGGCTCGACCTGCTCGAGTTCGCCTTTCTGGCCATCATCGCCATCCTGATTCAATACCTCGTCAACAACCGCTACCTGGCTTACTTTGTCTTTATCGCCTTCATCGTAGTGGATTCCTTCATCTGGCAGGCCCTCAAAATCAGCACCAACATGCTGGGCTACGGCAGCCGGCCTTCCCTGATTTACTCCGACATGAACGGCTTTGGCCCCTTCGTACCCGGTCAGATCGCGTTCAACATCTACTGGGGCCTGGTGGCACTCCTGTTCTGCTTCGTCGCCTACGCGTTCTACCTGCGGGGGGCCGAAGATTCGTTTGCCACGCGCTACAAAACGGCACTGTCCCGGCTCCGCCAAAAAGCAATCCCACTTGGCGTACTGGGCGCCTTGTTCATCGGTTGTGCCGGTTTCGTATATTACCAAACCGAAGTGCTCAACACCAATATCAGCCAGGAAGAGTTCGAACGCCGCCAGAAAAGCTACGAACTGACCTATAAAAAATACGAAGGCATCGCGCAACCGGTATGGACCGACCTCGACTTCCACATCGCCCTCTATCCGTATCAACGCCACCTCTATGCCAACACCCGGGCACTGCTGGTCAACCAATCGGGAAAAACCGTGCGGGAGCTTCACTTTACCCTCCCGACCGACATGGATTCCCTTCGGATTGACATCCCCGGCGCCACCCTGAAACGGGATGACCAGCGCCTCAACTACCGCATCTATGCCCTCGCCCAACCTATGCAGCCCGGCGATACGCTCTCCCTCCGCTTGCGGGCCAGCAAAGAAAGCAAAGGCATCGAAAACGAGGTTTCCTTCACCTCCCTCACCCAGAACGGCACTTTTTTCAACAACAGCGATTTCATGCCCGTGCTGGGCTATGTGAGCGATTACGAAATACGCGATAAGAACCGACGGAAAAAACTCGGCCTGCCCCCTCGCCAACGCCTCCCCGCACTGGACGAGAACAACCTCGCCGCCCGCAGCAAAAGCTACATAGGCCTCGATGCCGATTACGTCAACGTGCGCACCACCATCAGCACCGCCGGAGACCAAATCGCCGTCGCACCAGGCTCCCTCAAAAAAAGCTGGTCGAAAAACGGCAGGCGCTACTTCCAGTATGCCCTCGACCACGCCTCGCTCAACTTCTACTCCTTCATCTCCGCCCGCTACGAAGTAGCCCGCGAAAAATGGAAGGGCATAGACGTAGAAGTCTATCACATCAAAGAACACGCCTACAACGTGCCCAATATGCTGGCCGGCATCAAAAAGTCGCTGGACTACTACACCACCCACTTCGGGCCCTACTACCACAAACAGTGCCGCATCATCGAGTTCCCGCGCTACGCAGGATTCGCCCAGGCCTTCCCCGGTACCATGCCGTACAGCGAGGGCATCGGCTTCATCACCGACCTGCGCCAGGTCAAAGAGGAGGATATAGACTTCGTGTTCTTCGTCGTCGCCCACGAAATGGCACACCAGTACTGGGCACACCAACTCATCGGTGCCAATATGCAGGGCTCGGAAATGCTCTCCGAAAGCTTCGCCGAATACTCCGCCCTGATGGTCATGGAAAAAGAATACGGCAAAGACAAAATGCGCAAGTTCCTGTCCTACGAAATGGACAGCTACCTCAGCGGCCGCGGCGGCGAACTCGAAGCCGAACGCCCCCTTATGGCCACCGAAAACCAGTCGTACATCCACTACAACAAAGGCTCCGTCGTCCTCTACTACCTCAAGGAGATGATCGGGGAAAAAGAAGTGAACGCCGCCCTGCAGGAGCTGCTGCAAGCGCACGCCTACAAAACCGCCCCCTACCCTACTTCCCTGGCGGCCGTGCGCGCGTTCCGCAGGCATACCCCCGACTCCCTGCAGTACCTCATCGGCGATCTGTTCGAGCATATCACCCTCTTCTCCAACCGCATCACCGAAGCGAGCTACCAGGCGGTAGGCAATGAATACGAAGTGCGCATCAAAACCTACTCCGAGAAATTCCGCGCCGATTCCCTGGGACGGGAAACAGCTCTCCCCCTCAACGACTACCTCGACCTCGGCGTTTTTGCCGAAGGCGAAAGCAAAAAAAACCTCGGGAAAGCCCTCTCCCTGCAACGCGTAAAAATCACCCAACCCGAAAATACCTTCCGCTTCCGGGTCCCGGAAAAACCAGCCCAGGCCGGAATAGATCCCTACCACTACCTGATAGACCGCATTCCAGACGATAACGTGAAAAAAGTGGAAAGACGCGAGTAAATTTCTCCTTATCCGGAGGCATGCATCCTCCGCCTCCGACAGGGAATGGTATTTCTTTGACGCACACCGGCCCTCCATTTTCGCAGAGCGAAAATGGAGGGCCGGTGTGCGTCAAAAAGATTTTTTGCCCCGGGCAAACGGAGGCAAAAACCCCTACGAGTTCTTGAATGCCATCGAATGGTAGGCCTTGACATGCTGCCCGAGAAACACACGGGCATACAAGCGAAGTACAGCGATTTCCATAAACACAAAGCACAGCGCCACGACAACCAACAGGGCGACCTGGTTGCTGTGTACCTGGCTCAGCACCACGTCCAGTCCGATAAACGTGGGGGTGATGGGGAAACCGACCAGCGCCAGCGCAGACAAGAGAAACACCAGGCCAAGGCGCGGATACTCATAGATATGCCCGTAAAAACTGCCCAGGTCGTACGTATTTTCCCTGCGCTCTACTTCGCTCAGCACATACCACCCTGTGACTCCGGCAATCACCACCCCGCTCAGGTAAATCGCGGTGGCAAACGCGTCAAAGGCTATGTTGTAGCTGATGGCCAGGTTGATGAATACATGGGCAACGATCAGGAATAGCCATGCCCTGCGTGCGGAAGCCCGCTCGGTGAAGGCACTGCTCACCAGCAGAAAGGCCAGCAACGCAAAGCTGAATGCAAAAAACTTGTGCCAGCCCTCCCAGGTATTCGCGCCGAGAAAGAGACCGGCCAGGCCAATCCCGCCGGCCCCGGCGAGTAGCGCATAACCCGGTTTCGTCGTCAGGAAAGCGACGCGCCGGCCCAGCCATTTAAAAGGCGTCCACAAAACGTGGAACTGGAAGCGGTCGAGGTTGTATTCCTTGATGGACAGCATGTACAGCGACGTGCGCAAACGGCCCATAAACCCGTGAGAGATCTTGTCCTCCGGCTTTTCAAAATGGTAATATTGGTCGTGGATGAGGTAGTTCAATACGCTGGGCGAAACCAGCAACTGATAGGAGCGCAGCAGCGCATTCCCCGCAAAATGTACCAGGGCCAGCACTTCCAGGCCCAGGGCTGCTTCGATGAACATGATCCCGATCTGGGCAATCGAAGAATAGGCAATCTGCGTCTTCACGGTCGGCTGTACATTGGCGATACTACTGGATACGAGTGCCGTGAAAACACCCATCGTGATGACCAATGCCTGTATGGCCAGGTTGTTTACCCATAGCGGCGATATGCGCAGCATCAGGAACAGGCCGATATGCACCGATAGGGAGCCGTAAAAAATCGCACTGGAGGTCGTAGGGCCTTCCATGGCCCTGGGAAGCCAGGACGAAAAGGGAAACTGCCCGGATTTGACCGCTGCCACTACTAAAAAGGCCCAGGGTATCAGATACAAGTTCAAGGGGTGGGAAGCCAGCTCAGATTCCAGCGCCCCCGGAACGGCGAACTCTTCAAAAGTGATGTTCCGGTGAAACGCCGTATGGCACAACCACATGCCAATCAACAGCATGACATCGGAAAGCCGGAACAGCGACATCACTTTCATCGAGTTCTTCACCGGCAGATAGCGCTCCCGGTAAAAGCCGATGAGCAGGAACGAGCTGATACCCAACACCTCCCAACCCAGGAACAGCGTTTCAAAGTTCCCCGAAAACACAATCAGGTTGATCCCGGTGAAAAAGAAGAGCATATTGCTGAAAAAACGCCGGTAGCCGGGATCCCGGTGCATGTAGTAGCGGCTAAACAGGGCGACCAGCGTGGCAATCAGCCCCGCCATGAACCCATACACCAGGGTCAGCTTGTCAAAGTAAAGGTCAAATGAGAATTCGGCGTTGCCGTGCTTGTAGTAGGTCACAAATTTTTCAAAAACGGGCTCCGCCCCGTTCGCAAGCCAGTAAATCGAAAAGAGGATGAGCCCTGCCCACTGCAACACCAACACACTAAAGGCATTCCAGAAAATCAGGCTTTCCTGCTTTTTGTCCGGCAAATTGGACAGCAGCAGGCCCAGCAAGGGGAGGAGGATGAAATAATGCAGTACGTTATCCATTGCGTTTATTTGAGCAGGTGAACAGGAAGGTTTTCCTTGGTGGCGTCGAGAATATGGTTGGTTTCCATGGGCTTCGCCTCTTCAAAAAAGCGGTGCAGGTCCTCGATTTCGGGAACCGTATGCGTCTTGGGCGCATAGCGATGGAAGGCGTGGTCTTTGAAATAGTAAAAAGCCCCCGTTTCCGGTTCCATGGCAATCAGGTGTACCCACTCATGGCTAAACCACTCATATACTTCCGGCAGGGTCTGGATGGTCTGGAGCACGACCGCAGGATAGTGCTCCACGATCATGAGCAGCCGGACAGGGTCGTGTACCTCGATCATCTGCAAGGGTAGCCCGGGCCGCAGGTCGCCGTCGCTGCTGTTGGTCACGCCGATCAGGCCGGTCACGTTGTGCGGTAACTTGGTGCCGGCACCGAACTTTTGGTTGTCCACCCGCGAAAAGTAGTACTCCAGGTTGATGCCCCCGCAAACGACCGGCAGGGGCTTGATGACGCCCAGCAGCAGCTTTCCTTCCGGATCCGTGCGGTAGTCGTAGGAGTTCATGAACGCCCGCCGGTCCAGGAACAGCGTCTTGGTCAGGGCCCGGCGCCCCACAATGCACAGGGCATTGGTGCCGTGCCCCAACTCGGGGCGGGGCTCAAAAAAGGACACCGAGCGGGCTTCGATCGCCCGGCGCACCTTCCGGATGTCCTGGTCGGTATCAATCGAGGCAAAGCGGCGCGAGCGCTCTTTGGCGTTGAGGTCGAGCGCCTGCTCGAACTGCTGCCGGACCACTTCGTGGCGCTGCCGGTTGGCGGGGGTCAATACGCTCTCGTCGTAATACCCCATCAGGTCGCTGGCCGTATCGTGCATGGCGGGTACAAACTGGGTCTGGTCGGGTATGGCAATCCCGCGGCCGGCAAGGAGCTCCCGTACCTTGGGATGGTTGGCCATCATACAGAATACCCGCGAGTTAGTCGCCCCGGGGCGGCCACTGCACGCACCGCAATCGTGCGCGCCGTGGTGCGGGTTGTTGGCACTGCTCGACCCGTGGGAAATCAGATAAATCAGCGGGGCAAAGTTTTGAATAAGCCCGGTGTTGCGCAAGAGCCCCTCCACGCGGTCGGCCATTTCCGACAGCGTAAACCCGATCTGGAGGCCGTTTTCCTGGTCGGCGGGATCGGTGTTTTCAATGATTAGCCGGGAGTGCTGGTCCATGTGGCCAAATGCGTTGGAAATGGCAGGGCTCATCTTCGGACGGAACAGGTCCAGTGCCAATTTGATCCCCGCCCAGAACCCGAAAAACAAAGCGTAAAAAAAGCCGCCGAGTGCCTTGTGCGCGTGCTTGGAATACAGCGTCTCGTGCTTTTGCACGCCCTGCACGTCCACCTCTTTCACCAGATAGCGCGGCGTCACCGGGGCAGGGCACAGTTTTTCGTAAAATTTCCCGTTCTCGGGCAAAAAGTAGAACTCGACCCCAAAGAAGCCGGGGGCACCCAGGGTTTCACATTCCGGGGCCACATATTCGATGTGCCGGCGCAAAGAGCACTCGCGCTCGTCAATACAAAATATGGCCTGGAAGGCCGGCGCCGTTTTTTCTTTGGCCTGTGCAGAGGAAAGGGCCAGACCGGTGAGTACTTCATCGTAGTAGCTCCACTCGAACGCATCCTGCCAAATCATGAATACTTCCTGGAGTTCTGTGACCGGCACAGGGTCAAAAAGCCCTTCGTGTTCCAGCGTCACGGTGTGGCAGAGGGGTTTCCAGTGCCGCCCCAATTCTGCTTCCAGCGCATCTATCTCCAGGATCAGTTCAAAAAGGATGAAATCGCGCAGGGAGATTTTTTTGGGGTACAGGAGCGTATGGGGTAAATCCTCTACGGTGGCCACCATACCCGACCAGCCGTGGTGGCTGAATTGCTGGTCGAAGAGATATTCTTCGTAAAAGCGCTCGTCGCCGACCAGTGTATCCAGAAGGCCCTCGATGCTGCACTGCGGGTCGAGCAACAGTTTGCGCGCCCGCTCGGTCTTGAAAAAGCTACTGAAGCTGTTGCGCTCAAGCTCGCGAAGGGCCTCGAGAAAGCCTTTGTCCACCTGCGGGAAGTGGCGGATGGCGACGCCCTGGTCCAGATAGCTGCCCACGATGCGGAACAGCAGCGGCTGCACCAGATTGTCCAGGTTCAGGCGGTACGCCTTTTTCCAGTTGGCCCGCACCCTGCCGATGCGCGGCTCGATGTGCAGGTCGTAGGCTTTGTGCATCAGGCGGTAGGCCCAAAGTTCCTGTATTTCGGGGTTATTGCCTTTCCGCTCTTCCAGGATGCGCTGCAGTACGTCTTCCCGTATCCTGCCCTGGCGGAACAAGCCCCGGTAGTCGTCCAGTTCCAGTGTAACCTGGTAGCTGAAGATTTTGGACGCTCTGAAAATGGCGTCGTAGAACTTCATGTCCTGGAAGGCATGCAAGGTGTTGTGGTGGATAAAATCCTTGATCGGCGTTTGTGAAGGCAGGTAATGCTTCAGGTCGTGAAGCAATGCCGCTTCGTCAAAGCCTGTCTTTGTCCTTTGCAAGGTCATGATTTATTTTTTTTGTAAAAATCCACGTTCGACGTGAAACCGAGCTGGAACGTGGCATTCCGCTCGATTTTCACCCCGTCCGGCTTTTGAATAATCTGGTCGAGGAATCCGACTTCCAGCCTGCCGGCCTTCGGTATTCGATACCCCAGGCCTATGTACAGGCGGTTCTGGTCAAAAATGTTGTTGGCTACCTGTTTGCCAAAATTCACCAGGAGCTCGTCGTATACGCTCAGATAGAAGCTCTTGTCGGCAATTGTTTTCCCCTTGAACGGAAGCGAGAAGCGGTTTAACAGTCGGAACCGGTTGGAATATACCGCGTCGCCGGGCGCATACTGTCCGGTGGTACGGTCCAGTACAGGGGCATACACAAAACGCTGTTCCAAACGAAAACGGCTCACCCATTCAAAGGCCTGCAACTGCGTCTTAATCTGTATCTGCTCCCAGATCCGGTCTTCGGGAAATTCCGATTTCGCCGGCAGCTCCCCATAGGGATAGGTCTGTACAAAACAATAGCCGATTGTGCCAAACACTTGTGCGTTGAAGTGGTAGTTGATGCCTGTGCGCAAAAGAAGCTGCTGGGGGCTGCTCACAAAATCGCTCCGTCGCCACTGGGCTTCGAGGTGCAGCCCCCAGCGCTCGCTCACCTTGTGGCTACCGAAGTACATGAACCAGGCGTTGGTGTTGTCTCCGTACTGGTGCAGCGCCGTCTGGGCATCGAGGCGGAAAAGTGCCCCTGCCAAAAGAATACTGATGATAACGTGTTTCATTTTTTCGGGTTAATATACGGAATAGCTGTCGGCCATCCTATAGACTTGTTGCGAGGGGTCAGCGAGGAGGTGAAAAAGAGCCTTTGACCCCTCAATGATTCCCCTTGCAGCAAGTCTATGATTTTATGCAGGGTGTGCGTGGTTTTTGCGCGCCGCAAGCTTATGGTCCGACAATGGCTTGTGGTTGTGCAGGCCCGTGACTTCAAAGGTGCCGCCGGACTCCTGGTACGAGTGCTCGAAATGATGCACGTTCTCCATCACGGAATGGTCCACGAGGCGGGTATCCGAAAAGTCCAGCGTAATGTGCATGCCCTGCGGGATGGCCTCCAACTTGGCTTTCAAACCCAGATAGTTGGAAAACACCGCCGCCCGGCCTACCTGTACCAGATACCGCCCGTCGTTGAAGGATACCGACACCGGAGCCTTGAACAGATTGGTCCAGGGCGTACCGTTGACGACGTGGATGATCATCTTGAGTACGATACCGGCCGCAATACCTACCAGCAAATCCTCGTACAGGGTGAAGAAAATCGTCACTAAAAATATAGCCAACTGCTCTTTGCCGATTTGGAAGATATGGATGAACTCCCTGGGATGTGCCAGCTTGATACCCACCGAGATCAACATGGCCGCCAGGGCTGTGTTGGGGATCAGCTCGATCAGCGGGGCGGCAAAGGCCACAAATACCAGAATGAAGAAGCCATGGAAAAAATTAGCCCAGCGCGTCTTGGCCCCATTGGCCACGTTGGCAGAGCTACGCGCTACTTCCGAAATCATGGGCAAGCCGCCCAGGACGGCCGCTACGGTGTTCCCCACCCCGACGGCGATCAGGTCCTGGTTGGCATTTGACTTGCGCTTCCAGGGATCCATCATATCTATAGCCTTGACCGTGAGCAGGGATTCCAAAGACCCCACCAGGGCAATCATGATCACGTACTTGACAAATACCCCGGTCTGTGCAAAGCCCCCAAAGTCCACGTTGATCCGGATGTTCTCAATCAGGTTGCCGATGTGTACCAGCGCATAAGGAGGCTCGGTATGCTTGAAGTCCAGCAGGAGCTCGGCGGGGATGGCAAAGAGCAGCACGACCAGCGCTGCCGGTACTTTTTTCAAAAAGCCAACCTGCGCTTTTCCCCAAAACATCATGATGGCAAAACTGATCAGGCCCACCGTGGTGGCACGTATGTCTAATTTACTGAAAAAAGCCGGCATATTGGCCAATAACTCAAACGGCCCCAGGCCTTTCGCCATGTTGGGATTGTCGTTCAACAACACCGGTACCTGCTTGAGGATGATAATGATACCAATTGCCGCCAACATGCCATGCACGGCCGACAAGGGAAAAAAATCGACGAGCTTCCCCAACTTAAACACCCCGAACAGCGTCTGGATGATGCCCGCTACTACGGCTGCGCCCAGCACATAGTGCCAGCCAATCTCGCCGCCGCCAAATTCGGCGACGCCTTCTACCATGATGACGATGAGCCCCGCCGCCGGCCCTTTGATCGTGAGCCGCGAACCCGCCAGCAAACTGACCAGTATCCCGCCGATAATGGCGGTCAACAAACCCATCAGCGGAGGAAAGTCGGAGGCTTTGGCAATGCCGAGGCTCAGGGGAAGCGCCAACAGGAATACGATGAACCCGGAAGTGGCATCGGTAGAAAAATGGTCTTTTAGCCCCTGAAGCCCATCCTTCGGGAGCTGGATTTTATCTTTCATGTGAAACTATGCATTGGTTGAAAAAAACAGGCTTGCCGCACCCGAAATATACCGGTGCAGAATATCTTGGAAATAAATCCATTGCCCTGGAAAGAGACCATGCCATGTCCGGCAGATACCCCCACAGCAGGACGAACCAATGCCTATAAGCGGAAATTCTCGTGGATTCGGTACAACAGCAGATGAAGTCGCTGTAAGTTTACCGGGTTTAGTGCCGGGAGTACGTAGCTCTCCGAGAGGACGGCCTGCCGTCCTGAGTGCCCCTCTCCACCATCCCCATGACAGTGGGAGCTTTCGTTTTCATTCGCCTCTACAATCTCCAGCAGAGGCGGCTGGTAAAAGCTGCGGTGGAAATCAATGTGTAGCCCGGGCTTCAGAAACTGTGCCACGGTAGTGTCTGCTTCCCTGGCCTGTGCCGGGAAGGCAAACACACACTGCAGAAGCAGCACACCGAGCCAGATGAGGCGATTCATTACATTCGGGTGAATTTGATTTAGACTTGTTGCGAGGGGGCAGCGAGGAGGGAAAAAGACCTTTTTGACCCCTTAATGATTCCCCTCGCAACAAGTCTGCTACACAAAACGACCGTAAATGTACCCGACGTCACTTACTTTCTATTCCCCCGGGTATCAGTTAACACATCGTTAACGGATGGCGGAATGACTTGGCGCGACGTTACTCTGGACGGGCATCGAAAACCAATTTTCGCGCCTTGAAAATTGGTTTTCGATGCCCGTCCAGGAAATGCCATCTCCTGCAGAGGCGAGCGATAATCTTATCGCATAAGTCTTTATTTTTACAATTTACCCCACTCTGCCGCCAGGCGCTCATACCAGGCCTTTAGCTCGGCGTAGCGTTCTGCCGAATCCTGGCCGGGCTTTTGGTCTGCCTGGTCAATGACGCCCCGCAGGTAGCTGATTTGCCCGAGCAGCATCGGGGTCATATACCGGCCGGGAGCGGTTACGAGCTGTTCCTGCAGTGCGTCGAACGGACGGCGCTCTGCACTGCCTGCCGCCAGCGTTTTGCGCTTTTGCTCAATCTGGTCGCTGAGCTGTTTGGCTTTGCTTTCCAGTTCGACCACCTGCAAGCCCAGGGCTTCCTGCGCCACGAGATCGGACTCCCGCATGCCGGCAGCTTTCTGACGGGGGTCCATCAGCAGTTGAAAGGGCTGCACTGCCGTTTCTCCATTGACGCTAAGGCGTGCGTAGTAGGTGCCGGGAGCCGCCATCGGCGCCCCGCGGGAGCTGCGCGGTCGAGCGGCATCCCAGGAGCCCAGATGGCGCATGTCCCAGGCAAAGCGGTGCAAACCAGCCGTCTTTTTCAGGTTGTCGCTATAGCCTGCTTCTACAAAGCCGGTAGCCATACTAGGCGGGGTGCTGGCCATGCTCTCCCGCGAAGGCCGCTCACTGGTGAAGGCACGGATAACCTGCTTCTGCGCGTTGAGGATTTCCAGTTTCAGCTCCCCTTGTACCGGGGCACCCAGGGAATAATCTATCAGCAGACGGGGTGCCGGGTACTCCGGCGTCTCGCCGGAGGCCCCATAGCGCAGACGATACTGGTTGGCTGGCTTGAACAAGTGGTTCCCTTTGCCGACTACCGCCGGCGACATCTGCCGCAAGGCCGACAGGTTGTCGAGCACCCAAAAGCCGCGCCCCATCGTAGCTAATACCAAATCACCGCGCACCAGGGCGATATCCGTTATCGGGGTGATGGGCAGGTTTTGCTGAAAAGAGGCCCAGGTAGCCCCATCGTCAAAGGAAATAAAAAGCCCGTACTCGGTGCCGGCATACAGCAGGCCCTCGCGCTCCGGGTCCTCGCGCACCACCCGCACCGGATAATCTGCCGGGATACCGTTCTGCCCGGTGCTGAGCAGCGTCCAGCTCTGCCCGTAATCGTTGGTTTTGTAGAGGTAGGGGCGCGGGTCGCCGAGTTGATAGCGCAAGGTGGCGAAATACGCTTTGGAAGCTTTATGAGGCGAAGGCTCTACGCAATCCACACGCCCGCCGCCGGGCATGCCTTTCGGACTGACATTGCTCCACTTCTTGCCTCCGTCGCGGGTCACGTGCACGGGGCCGTCGTTCGCCCCTACCCATATCAACCCCGCTTGCAGACGGGATTCGTTGATGTCGTAGATAGTGCTGTAAAACTCTTCCCCCGTGACGTCGCGCGTGATGGGCGAACCGGAGATGACCTGCTTGTCGGGCTCGAACGCAGTCAGATCAGGCGAGATAATTTGCCAGTTGACGCCGTCGTCGGTCGTTTTATGCAGGTATTGCGAGCCATAATACACGACGTTGGGGTTATGCGGCGAGACGTGGATGGGCGTCACGCGCTGGAAGCGGTACTTGAGGTCTTTGGGGTTGTGCCCGTAGATATTGGCAGCCCCGATGAAGTATTGCCGTTCCTGCCCTGTGCGCTTGTCGTAGACCCCAAAGCAGCCTTTACAGTTGGAATACACGATGTTGTGGTTGCCCGGCTTCGGTACGGCGGGCCCGGTTTCGCAGCCTCCCACGGCCATCCAGAAACTCTTGGGGCCGGCGGGCGCGTCGTAGGGCGGAAGGACGGGCACGGCGATGGTCGTATTGTCCTGCTGCCCTGCATACAACCAGTAGGGGAACTGATCGTCCACGGCGACCTGATACAGCTCAGCCGTAGATTGGTTCTCCTGGGTGGACCAGTTGCGGCCCGCGTCGCGGGTGATGTTTGCCCCGCCGTCGTTGCATTCGATCCATTCTGCCGTATCGCGGGGGTTGATCCAGATTTCGTGGGTGTCGCCATGCGGCACCGATACGCCAGACCAGGTTTTGCCCCCGTCGTTCGAGCGCCAGAGGTCGGTGGAAGATACGAAGAGGACATCGGCGTTTGAAGGGTTGGCGTCCACATTGCAGTAGTAAAACGGACGGTCCAGCAATTCTCTGCGGGTGCTCATCAAGGTCCAGTTTTCACCGAGGTCGTCGGAGCGGTAGAGGCCGCCTTCTCCGGGCAGGGCTTCCACCAATGCATATACCCGACTGGGGGCTGCAGGGGATACGGCCAGGTCAATTTTGCCGATGATGCCCTTTGGCAGGCCTACCCCCGCCTTACGCCAGGTCTTGCCCATATCTTCCGATTTGTAAACCCCTCCTTCCGTGCCGCCGCTGATGATGGTCCAGGGCTTGCGGTCCACCCGCCAGGCAGCAGCATACAGCACGTTGGGGTTGGAGGGATGGAATTCGAGGTCGGAAAAGCCCACTGTATCGCTCAGGAAGAGCACTTTTTCCCAGCTCACCCCGCCATTGGTGGTTTTGTACACCCCCCGTTCGGGATTGGCGGCAAAGGCATTGCCTATGGCGGCCACAAAAGCAATATCCGGATTAGTAGGGTGTACTTCCACCGCACCGATATGCCCTGTTTTTTCCAGGCCCAAGTGGGCCCAGGTCTTACCGGCATCTGTGGATTTATACATCCCTTTCCCGGCAATCACATTGCTGCGGATGCCGTCCGAGCCCGTCCCTACATAGACCACAGAGGGGTTGGAAGGCGCAGGCCGGATGGCCCCGATGGATGGCGAGGCGAAAAAACCGTCGGACACATTATTCCAGCTTTGTCCATAATCCGTTGTTTTCCAAACTCCTCCACCCGTAGCACCCATATAAAAATGACCCGGTGCGCCCGGATGCCCGGCTACAGTAGTCACGCGCCCACCCCGGGCCGGACCGATGTTTCGGAACGACATGCCGCTCCAGGCAGCAGGGGAAATGCCGCCGGTTTTATCCTGCGCCTGCAAAGCGCGGAATGGTGACCCGATGCCCAATACGATTGCGCACCCCAACACAATACCCGTTTTTTTCATCGCTATTCTTTTATATGCTTTTAAATAAGGCGGTCAAGATAATATTTTGTAAAAAAATGAAGGGGAATACCGTTACAATGATTTTCTTTGCTCTCGCCGTATTAGAACTTGTTGCGAAAGAGAATCTACCCCTGCAACAAGTCCGTTAAAGAAAAAGTGACCTTTGAAGTACTTATCTTGTCTTTAAAAACTGCAGAAACCTATTAACGCTATGCTGATTATCCTACTCTTTTTGCTTGGCTATGCCGCTATTGCCACCGAGCACTTCATCGGCTTCAACAAGGCAGGCGTCGCGCTGGTGACGGGTATCCTCATCTGGGTTGCCATCGCCCTCGGGGGCGGCGCACACGACCCGGCTTCTTTGAACCTCGAGCTCAACGAACACCTGAGCGAAATCTCGAGTATACTGTTCTTCCTGCTCGGGGCCATGACGATTGTGGAGCTCATTGACGCACACCACGGGTTCAGCCTCGTCACCGATCTCATCCACACCCACAGCAAACGCTCCCTGCTTTGGGGGATTTCCATCCTTACCTTTTTCCTATCCGCTGCTCTGGACAACATGACGACCGCCATCATCATGTCGGCTTTGTTGAAAAAACTACTGCACGACAAAGAAGACATCTGGCTGTTTGGCAGTATGGTCATCATTGCAGCCAACGCCGGCGGCGCGTGGTCGCCCATTGGCGACGTGACGACCATCATGCTCTGGATTGGCGGTCAGATCACGGCCCTGCCCATCATGAAGGCCATCTTCGTGCCGAGCATGCTCAACCTGCTGGTCCCCCTGGTGCTCGCATCCTTGTTCATGGTAAAAGGCGATTTCAAAAAACCCGAAACCATGGAGCGTGAAGCTCAAAGAGATACCGTCAAAAACGCCCACAAAAAAATCATCCTCTTAGCGGGCGTCGGTATCCTCCTGGCCGTACCCGTATTCAAAACCTATACGCACCTCCCGCCCTACATGGGCATCCTGCTCGGCGTCGGCCTCCTCTGGATGCTGACCGAGATCCTGCACCGCGGTGGCCAGGAAATGGAGCGTACTCCCCTGTCTATCGCGTCAGCGCTCACCCGCATCGATACACCCAGCGTACTCTTCTTCCTGGGTATCCTGCTCGCCGTGGCAGGTCTGCAATCGGCAGGCTACCTCGGTGGAGTAGCCGCCTGGCTCGACGATAAGTTCGGCAATATGTACCTGATCAATACCGCAATCGGGCTCCTTTCCGCCGTAGTGGACAACGTGCCCCTCGTGGCCGGTGCCATGGGCATGTACTCCCTGGAAACCTATCCGCCCGACCATAATTTCTGGCAACTGCTCGCCTATTGCGCAGGGACCGGCGGCAGCATCCTCATCATCGGCTCGGCAGCAGGGGTTGCTACCATGGGTATCCTGAAAATCGAATTCTTCTGGTATGCCCGCAAAATAAGCCTGCTCGCCATGTCCGGCTATTTTGCCGGTATCGCTGTGGATTACTTCTTCGAACATCTGATATAGTCCTCCCCACCCGGTTTTGGGTATAAAAAATCCCGCCGCTATACCAGGCAGAATGTATTATCTTGCACGGGCATCCATCTTTATGGTAAGGTGGGTGCCCGTTCAAGTTTACCTTTTCTAAACCATCGGATATGAAATGGTCCCTCCGCATCGCCAAAATATCGGGTATTGACATCTATCTACACTGGACCTTCCTCATCCTCCTGGCGTGGATGGGGTTCGGCGCCCTGTCCAACTTCGAATCCGGAACGGGGATAGGGCAATTCGGGCTGGTGCTGCTGCTCTTTTTGTTCGTCTTGCTGCACGAACTCGGCCATGCCCTCACCGGGCAACGCTTTGGGGTAAAAACGGCCCACATCACCCTCCTCCCAATCGGGGGCGTGGCCAGCATGGAGCGCATGCCCGAAAAGCCCTGGCAGGAGTTCTGGATCGCCATCGCCGGTCCTGCGGTCAACCTGGCTATCGCCCTCCTGATCGGGGGCGTGCTCCTGCTGAGCGGCCACTGGGACCCCTCGGCCATTCGCACCGAGTACAATCCCGGCTATTTCGCCGGCAACTTGCTCGCTGTCAACCTCATCCTGTTCTTATTCAACCTCATCCCCGCCTTCCCCATGGATGGCGGACGCATCCTGCGCGCCCTGCTCTCCCTTCGCTTCGACCGAGCCAAAGCGACCCGGATTGCCGCCCGCATAGGCCAGGTACTTGCCATAGGCTTCGTGTTTGTAGGCCTCTACTCCAATGTATGGCTCGTTTTTATCGGCATTTTCATCTATCTCGGAGCCGGGTCGGAGGCCGATTACGAAGGTACGCACTCCATCCTCGCAAAATACAAGGTGCGCGACGCCCTTATGCATCGGCATACGGTGTTGCAAAGCCACCAAACCCTGCGCGAAGCTACCCGCTTACTACTCGACGGACAGGAAAAAGAGTTTCTCGTAGCGGCCGAAGGCGAGATTATGGGTGCCCTCACCCGCGATGAGCTCATCGCGGGCTTGCACCAGGCCGGGATGGACAGCCCGCTGGCAGATGTCGTAAACCGAGCCCTGTTACACCTGCACCCCGATCAGCCGCTGGAAGAGGTCTTTCTGCAAATGAGCAACCAGAAACTGGAAATCTGCCCCGTCTATGAGGAGGGCGTTCTCATCGGCGCCCTCAACCGCGAAAATGTGATCGAGCTGCTCATGATCGCCAGAGCCGGCACCGGTAGTTTGTAACGCATAAGACGAATATACCCATGCAGACCAACATCCGTTTCAAAGGGGTCATCCCCCCGATGATTACTCCGTTTTCTTCCGATGGCGCAGTAGATTACCTCGCCCTGGAGCACAATATCGCCCGATGGAATCCAGCCGGGCTCGGTGGCTATCTCGTGCTGGGCTCTAATAGCGAAGCCGCCTCCCTGAGCGAGCCTGAAAAACTCGAGCTCATCGCGCGCACCGCCGCTGCGGCACTGCCCCACCACGTACTCCTGGCCGGTACCGGGATGGAGTCCACCGTGGAAACCATACGCCTCACCAACCTGGCCGCCCGCGAAGGGGCACAGGCAGCCCTTGTATTGACGCCATTCTACTACAAAGACTCCCTCTCTGACGACGCACAAATCCGGCATTTTCAGGAAGTAGCCGATAAAGCACATATCCCCGTGCTCATCTACAACGTGCCGAAATACACGAACATCAACGTATCCAACCGGGTTGTTGAGGTGCTCAGCCGACACCCCAACATCATAGGTATGAAAGACAGCAGCGGCAATATCGCGCAATTGGTGGAATTTCAGCGCGTCGCAGACCCCCACTTCCAGATCCTCACCGGCACAGCAGGGGTCTGGTACCCGGCCTTGATGCTCGGCGTACAAGCAGGGATTATGGCCCTGGCCAACTGTGCCCCTGCCGAACTGGTCGAAATACAGTCTTTGTTTGAAGCCGGGCATCCAGCCGCCGCCGAAGCACTATACCGGAAATGGGTGCCCGTAAACCACGCCGTCACCGCCACCTATGGCGTGGCAGGGCTGAAATATGCCTGTACCCTGAGAGGCTATCTTGCAGGAGAAGTACGCAGCCCCCTGCAACCCCTCTCCGACAAAGGAAAAGACGCCATCGCCCAACTATTGGCCGAGCGGTGAAAAACATTTTTGCGCGTACCTCTGTTTGGAAAAAAGTGTTTTCTATTTTTGCGCTGTTTTTAACGGTTTCCGGCGTTTCTGAAAACAAAGAAAATCGCCTTTCACGTAAACAACACATTATCAATGGTTAGAGAATTGACCCTCCGCGATGCACTGCGCGAGGCCATGATCGAAGAGATGCGGCGCGACGACCGGGTCTTCCTTATGGGGGAAGAAGTCGCCGAATACGACGGCGCCTATAAAGTGAGCAAGGGCATGTTGGCCGAGTTCGGTGCCAAACGGGTCATTGATACCCCTATCGCGGAACTGGGTTTCGCCGGCATCGGAGTCGGGGCCGCTATGAACGGGCTGCGCCCCATCGTAGAGTTCATGACCTGGAATTTCGCTATACTCGCTTTCGACCAAATCGTGAACAACGCCGCAAAAACCCTTTCCCAGTCCGCCGGCCAGTTCAAGTGCCCCATTGTGTTCCGCGGCCCCTCGGGGTCGGCCGGCCAGTTGGCACAACAGCACTCCCAGACCTTCGAAAGCTGGATGGCCAACGTGCCCGGAATCAAGGTCATAAGCTGTATTGACCCGGCCGACGCCAAGGGTTTGCTGAAATCTGCTATCCGCGATGATGACCCGATCTGTATGATGGAGTCTGAACTGCTCTATGCCCATAAAGGACCTGTACCGGAAGGGGAATACCTCGTGCCCATCGGCAAAGCCGCCGTGCGCCGCCCGGGAACCGACATCACGCTCGTTTCCTACAATAAAATGGTGCTCCCCGCCCTGGAAGCCGCTGAAGAACTCGCCAAAGAGGGTGTCTCGGCAGAGGTCATTGACCTGCGCACCATCCGCCCGCTCGACGTACATACCCTCGTCGAATCGGTGAAAAAAACCAACCGCCTGGTCGTCATTGACGAATCCTGGCCGTTTGCGTCGGTCTCTTCGGAAGTGGCGTACGTCGTACAGAAAAACGCATTCGACTACCTCGACGCCCCTGTCGTACGCGTCAATGCTGCCGACACTTCCCTGCCCTTCGCCTCTACCCTGGTAGATGAGTACCTCCCCAATGCCGCCAAGATTATCCGGGCAGCCAAAGAGGTACTGTACATGAAACGATAAAACCGAACAGGGGCTGTACAGCAGCCCCTGTTTTTTTCCCGCTTCCCGCACACTATAAAGGGACGGTAGTCGTTCTCCTAAGACTTGTTGCGGGGGCTGCCAAACGCGTCCCTTCCCCGCAATCCATTTTCCATGAACAGACAGGCCGGGCCCTGCAGGCCCCTGTCTCCTAAAACAACTGTCATGAAGTCATTTATCTCAAAGCAACCCATCCGCACGTTACTGCTCGCCGTATTGGCGATAGCCCTCTCTTCCTGCAACCGCGGCTATGGCTGCCCCACGAATTTTTCCCTCAAAGGGTTTATGGGCAACTTATTTGAAGCCCTGGTCGCGCTGTTCTGACCGAAGCCTCCATACGTTCCACAGCATGCCAGATACCGAGTTGTTCGAGACGCAGGACGGATCTCACTCCCTGCTCTCACGAAAGTACGGGGTGTCCTACCACTCCAAATACGGAGCCATACAGGAGTCCCTCCACGTGTTTATCCGGGAAGGCCTCCTGCCGCTACTGACTCCCCACCGCAGTTTGAGCGTCCTGGAAATGGGCTTTGGCACCGGCCTGAATGCCCTGCTCACCCTGAAAGAAGCCCAATCGAAAAGGGTTTCCATCTGGTATGAAGCGATTGAAGCCCATCCTCTGTCCACAGACGAGGCAACGGCCTTGAACTATCCGCAACTGCTCGGGGGTGGGGATCTCACCGGGTACTTTCCAACCTTACACAGCTCCCCCTGGGATATAGAAAGCAAAATAGCCCCCTTCTTTACGTTGCTGAAGAGGGCTATTCCATTGGAGAAATGTACTTTTTCCAGGCGTTTTGACCTGATCTACTACGATGCCTTTGCTCCGGAAGCGCAGCCAGAACTCTGGGAAGACGAAGCACTCAAGACTATGTTCGAGGTACTGAATGAGGGCGGGAAATTAGTGACCTACTGCGCTAAGGGCTCCGTGAAACGCCGGCTCAAAGCCCTCGGGTTCTCCCTCGAAACCCTGGCAGGCCCCCCCGGAAAACGCGAAATGGTACGCGCCACCCGGCCTTGAGGCACCGCTACACCGTTGGATCGTCCCCTTTTCTCTTTCGACCGGACTTGGCCACCTTTACCTCTTTCCCGGGTGTCTTTTCTGCCTCCTCCCCTTCGCCCTTGGCCCGCGGCTTGACTACGTTGAGTTTTCCCTCTTCACCGTATAGTTTCCTGGACATTTTATTGTATGCCAGGGCAGCCTCCTCTGCGGTGGCGAACATCCCGATGTGTACCGATTTGCGGTTGATGGAAATCACGGCCCGGTAGCGGTTGTTCTCTTTGTAGACCCCTGTGTACCCTGCCTTACTACTCGTCTTGCGCTTGCGGCTGGCCACCGAACGCGATCGGTACGCCAGGTTCTCGAGGCGACAGTCCAACTTATTGCCGTTTTTGGCGCCTACCAGATTTTTATCGCCCAACCTGGACTCCCCCAGGAATTTCTCAGCAATCAGCTTGTGCAGGTAAATCGTTTCCGTTTTGTACCCCCCATCTGCTCGTTTCCACGTCTTTTGGAATACGGCGCAGCCGCTGGAATGCTTGCGCAGGTTATTGATAAAATCTACCTTTACCAGGTAAGGATCGCTGGTCAGGTAATCGTAAGAGGTATCATCCAACAGGACGTGGTCCTCTGCGTTTTTTAGTTTGACTTTGTAAAGCACTTGCCCGACAGGTTTTTAAGGTGTGATAAACGGCAGCGTCTTCTTCGCACAAGGGAAACGCCTTAGGACCCAAAACCAGCATTCCTTTTGTCATGAGAGGGCTAATGGGGTTTGAAACATGCAAAGGGTGCGGCGTGGAGTCGGGGATTGCAAACCGATACCCGAAGACTGGTTTGCATTTTTAAAAGTCAATGTTCAATGGGCAGTTGTGAGGCGTAGTGCTTTCAGATTACCAGACAAATGTTTACGCTGTAAAAATACAAAATACTTGGTATTAGTCTATTATTTTTTTGTATTTTACCTAATTTGATACACGATTTTCAACTATTTGCCTTATTTTCTTTTCCAAACCTAATTTTAATATGCCTCTTGCGGATGAAAAATACATGGAGCGCTGTTTTGACCTGGCTCGATTAGGCGCCGGGCGGGTATCCCCCAACCCGATGGTAGGAGCAGTACTGGTGCATGAGGACCGGATTATCGGCGAAGGCTATCATGCAGCATTCGGCAAAGCCCATGCGGAAGTCAACGCCATACACAGCGTAGCTGCTTCTGACCGGGCGCTCCTGCCCCGCAGTACGCTGTACGTCTCCCTCGAACCCTGCTGTACATATGGAAAAACCCCGCCCTGCTCCGATCTCATCCTGGAACACCGCATCCCTAGAGTCGTTGTCTCCTGCCTGGATTTTTCACCCCTGGTCAGCGGAAGGGGCGTGGAGCAGTTGCGTCGGGGAGGCGTACACGTCACCACAGGCGTACTAGAGGAAAAAGGCCTCGAACTGTCCCGCCCCGCAGCCCTCTTCCTGCGAAAGAAAAGGCCGTATGTCCTGCTGAAATGGGCTGAAACGCGGAACGGCCTCATCGCAGCTCCCGACCGCCAACCGCTCTGGATCAGCGGAGCTGCTTCGCGCCGGCTCACCCACAAATGGCGCATGGAATCCGATGCCATCCTCGTAGGTACCACCACTGCCCTCCACGATAATCCTTCCCTCGACAACCGGTATTTTTTTGGCAAATCCCCTGTCCCCGTCCTGCTCGACAGACGCGGTATCTTGCCAGCGGAACTCCAGGTTTTCCAGCATCCTAAACCACCTATCGTCTTCGTTCAAAATGGGCAGTCGCCGCTTGCTTACTCCGGGCGGGCGCAAATCGAAGCCGTGGATTTTGAGAGTCCCTCGCTGCTGCACGACTTGCTCCACCGACTGTACCTCCAAAAAATTGGTATTCTCCTGGTAGAAGGAGGTGCAGCCGTACTGCAACAGTTTGTCCAACAAGGCTTATGGGACGAAGCACGGGTCATCCATAGCACGGGTTCCTTCCTGGCAAACGGACTACCCGCACCCTCGCTACCCGTCCCGCCGCTCGCCTGTACGCAAATAGAAGGCGACGAAATACGCTATTTCCGGAACGAAGAAGCGTTAAACTTGTTTTAAAGTGGTCAGGCGCCGATGGTATTGTGCGGCAAAATAGTGTTCTTTAGGCATTATTACCAGACGATATAGATAAACCGTATCCAATGCGCATCGCTTTATTCCCTATTTTGCTGTTGCCTTTCCTGCTGGCCGCCCCCGCTTTATCTGCCCAGAGTTTTCAACCCGGTCGGCCGGCGACCGCACGGCCCAACGAACCCAACTGGTCCGGATGGGAATCCATATCCCAGGGCAACCGGACTAAAAACCGGAAAACCCTCATCTTTATTTATGCCGACTGGTGCAACTGGTGCAAAAAAATGGAACTCGAAACCTTTGCCCAGCCCAATGTCGCCCGGTACATGAACGAACGCTTCCAACCGGTCCGCTTCAATGGTGAAGAAAAAGAAGAGGTAACCTTCAAAGGCAAGAAATTCAACTTTACCAAAGTAGGCCCAAAGGGCTATAATGAATGGGTGGCCTTCCTGCTCAATGGCCGGGTAACCTTCCCCTCTGTCATTTTTTTAGATGAAAACGACGCGGTCGTCCAGTCCATATCCGGGTTCAAAACCCCGGAAGAACTCCTGCTCATCATGCAGTACGTCTATTCGGATGCCTACCAGCACACCCCCTGGGCAACCTATCTCAAAACCGCTAAACCCCCGGGATATTAGAACCTGCCCGGAAACATACTACGTGCCATGCGGAACACCAAACTCTTTCAGGTACTGTCCAAATTGAGCAAGGCAGACCAAAGCCGCTTTAAAAAATACCTGGACTCCCCCTACTTCAATGCCAGCGAAACCCAGACCCGCCTCTTCGAACTCCTGCAGGCCGAGGCCTCGCGCCTGCGCGAAAAACAATGGGACAAACAAGCGATATGGTCAGCATTGGGGCTGCCCGGTACCTACGACGACGTCCGCCTCCGCAAATTTTTTTCCGACCAGCTCAAACACCTCGAGAACTTCCTCGCGCTGCAGTTGTACGAAGAAAAAGCAAGCGGCCGGAACCTGCTCCTGCTCGAAGCCGTCAACAACAAAAAGCTGGAGCCCCTCAACAAATCCTCCCTGCGGGCCACCGAGGAATACTTCCAAAAATCCCCCCACCGAAATGCCGATTTTTACTACGACAACTACCTTTTTGAAAAACGGCGCTACGACCTCTCCAACTTTGAAATCAAACGGACGGTAGAGTCCAACTGGGAGGAAATATCCCGCAACCTGGACTACTTCTACATCGCCGAAAAACTGTGGATCTACTGCAACGTCCTGCACCGCCAAAACCTCTCGGCACGCGACTACCAACTCCACCTCATGGAAGAAGTCATCCAGTACGTCGAACAAAATAACCTCACCGAAATCCCGCCCATCGCGATCTATTACCAGGTGGTCAACCTCTACCGCTTCCCCGGCGATGAAAAACCCTACTACGAATTGCGGCAACTGCTCGATAAATACGGTATGAAATTCCCCCAGGAGGAAGCCAGCGACTTGTACAGCCTGGCCCAGAACTACTGCGTCATACAAATCAACCGGGGACATACGCAGTACCTCCAGGAACTCTTCTCCCTCTACCAAAGCGTGCTCGAGCGGCGCATCATCATCCGCGAAGGGGAACTCTCCCCCTGGGACTTCCGCAACATCGTCGTCGTCGGGCTGCGCGTAGGCGACTATGCGTGGACCCACCGCTTCATAGACGATTACTTACAGTACCTGCCCGAAGAAAACCGGGAAAACGCCCGCTCCTTCAACCTCGCCCAAGTCTATTTCTACGAGAAAAAGTACGCCAAAGTCGTCGAAATGCTGCGCTTCCTGGAATATGAGGACATCACCTATAACCTCAACTCCAAAGATATGCTGCTGAGGGTTTATTACGATACCGACGAGTGGGAACCTCTGTACTCCCTGTTCGAAAGCTTCCGCACATACCTCAACCGGAAAAAAGATATTCCCGAACGCACCAAAGAAGCGTACAAAAACCTCATCGGCTTTACCAAAAAATTGACCCGCCTGCGACAAGGCGATGCGGTTAATATAGAGCGCCTGCGCACCGAGATACAAAACACCCCCAATGTGGCCAACCAAAAATGGCTGCTGGAAAAACTAGAGGATTTTTAACCCCTCATTCCTCCAAACGGACCTCCATCCACACCGGCTGGTGGTCGGATGAGCGAAATCCCTGATCCAACGCCTTGACCTGTACTACCCGCACATTGGGCGAAACCAGGTAAAAATCAATCAGCGATACAGGGGTGCGGCCTTTTTCATACGGCGCGTCGATAGAGCGGTTGGTCGGCACCGCCGGGTCGTAGGCCCAGCGCCAGCCCTCGGGCATATAGCTCGCCTCCAGCGGCATAGACACCCGCACCTTCGGATAGGCTGGCCGCAACATCCCTTCTCTGAAAAAAGGAGGGCTCTGGTTCCAGTCCCCCCCCACCACGACATAGTTGCCCTTGTTGTATTCTTGCAGCAGCAGCTTTTTCAGGAAAGCCAACTGCAGGGCTTTGAGCGAGCCATCGCTGTCGTAGGCTTCGTTGTGGAGGTTTACCACCAACAGTTCCCGCCCCCGCGCCAGGCGGTAACGGGCGAGGCCCAGGCAGCGGTCGAGCATGAACAGACGGGTCGGCCAGGAGAAAGCGCCGGGCAATGACAAACGAGCGGTTTCCACCGGCTGGAAACGCGAAAAAGTAGCCAGGCCACTCCACGTTTTCCCATACGCCTTCCAGGGGGTCAACAGGGGAATCGGTACCCAGGGCGACCGGTAATTGGGGAAAAACCCAGCGTAGAAGCCGGGAAGCCCCTTGGAGATATCTGCGACCTGGTCGGTGAAGTAACTGCGCTTCGAACCCCGATCTATTTCTTGTAGCAAATAGAAATCCACGCGCTGAGAAAGTAGAAACTGACGTATATCATCTTGGTAACGAGTGTGTTGAGACAGACTGGGGCGCACGTCGTGGCCTTTGGCTAACCACATTCCGTGGCCGTAAAAAAAATCGTTTTCAGCCCCCAGCCCGCCATAGCCCAGATTCCATATCAGAAAGGAAAGGGCCGTATCGGGCAGCTCCGTCCGACCGGCTTCCCGGTGCGTCTCCCCCGGGAGGCGCTCTGCAGGCTGGTAATCGGTGCTCGTGCTGTACAACAGCACCCCGGCGAAGTAGGCCATCCCTGCGCTCAACAACAGCAGGGCAATACGCTTGAGAATTACTCGGTATCTATTCATATTTTTGCTCTTTTTACCCTTCACCAGCCTCTTCGACCCACTTTTTGAGTTCGTTGAGCCGCAACATACATTCGATTGGCGTCATGCGATGCAGGTCGAGTTGTCGAAGTTCTGCCTTGAGCTTGCCGGCCAGGGGGTCTACCGTTTCAAAGATGCTCAGTTGGATGGGATCGGCAGCAGCCTGCTTTATGCGTTCGCCGGGTGCCGACGGGGCAGAGACACCAAGCCCTTCCCCTTCCTGAATGACTTTTTTCTCCAGGTTTTCCAGGATCTCGGTCGCGCGGACTACGATGCTACGGGGCATCCCGGCCATGCGCGCCACGTGGATACCAAAGCTATGCTGGCTTCCACCGGACACTAATTTTCTCAAAAACAATACCTTGTGCCCAACCTCCTTCGTGGCGACATGAAAATTCCGAATGCGGGGGAAGCGCTCGGCCAGTTCATTGAGTTCGTGGTAGTGGGTAGCGAACAATGTCTTGGGCTGCGCAAAAGCGTTGCTGTGCAGGAACTCTGCAATAGACCAGGCGATAGAGATCCCGTCGTAGGTGCTCGTGCCCCGGCCGATCTCATCCAGCAGGATGAGGCTGCGGTCGGAGATATTGTTCATGATACTGGCCGTTTCGTTCATTTCGACCATAAAAGTAGATTCGCCCGAAGAGATATTATCCGAGGCACCGACCCGCGTGAATACTTTATCCAGGAGGCCCAGCTGCGCCGACCGGGCCGGAACGAAGGAACCCATTTGCGCCATGAGGCAAATCAGGGCGGTTTGGCGCAGCAGGGCGGACTTACCCGCCATATTGGGGCCGGTGATCATGAGGATTTGTTGCTCGTCGCGGTCGAGGAAAACGTCGTTGGGCACGTATTCCGTATCGAGCGGGAGTTGCCGCTCGATGACGGGATGCCGCCCCTCGCGGATATCAATGGCGAAGCCGTCGTTGATTTCAGGCCGGCAATAGCCGTATTTGAGCGCTGCTTCCCGGAAGGCGAGCAGGCAATCGAGACGCGCTACCAGCTCCGCATTGTGCTGCACCGGCTGGATATAGTCGGCCAGGTCGAGCACAAGTTGGGAAAAGAGCTGCGCCTCGAGTTCCAGACTGCGCTCTTCTGCTCCTAATATTTTGGTTTCTAAATGTTTGAGCTCATCGGTCACATAGCGTTCCCCATTGGTCAGGGTTTGCTTTCGGACCCAGTCGGGCGGTGCCTGGTCTTTGTACTTGTTCGTGACCTCGAGATAATAGCCAAAAACGGTATTATACCCGACCTTAAGGGATTGGATTCCCGTGCGGGCGATTTCCTTTTGCTGCAGGTCGAGCAATACATCTTTGGCGTGCAGGATGGTGTGGCGCAGATCGTCCAGTTCTGCATCAAAACCAGTGGCGATGACCCCTCCTTTGCTCAGGTTGACGGGCGGTTCTTCCACGAGCTCCCGCTCGATGCGCTCCACCAGTCCCGGGCAGGGGCTCAGGGCATCCCCGATTTTTTGCAGGGGTTCCAAACCCACTCCGCGCAACAATACCTGAAGCGGAGCTACTGCTTTGAGAGCTTTTTTGAGCTGTGCCAGCTCCCGCGGGTTGATCTTGCCCAGCGGCACTTTTGAGATGAGCCGTTCGAGGTCTCCCATTTGTCGGATAAACTGGCTTATCGCTACGGCCGTTTCCGAATTTTGCAGAAAATAGTCCACGATGTCCAGGCGCGATTCGATGGCTTTCCGCTCTTTCAAGGGAAGGATAACCCACTTTTTGAGAAGGCGCGCCCCCATCGGGGAGATGGTGCGGTCCAGCACCTGGATGAGCGGAATACCGGAATCGTGTGGGCTGTGCAGCAGTTCGAGGTTGCGTATGGTGAAGCGGTCGAGCCAGACGTAGCGATCGGGCTGGATACGGCTTATCTTACTGATATGCTTTAGATTCCGGTTCTCTGTCGTCTCGAGGTAGTGCAAGATCGCACCGGCAGCCATCTGCGCCAACTCCAGCCCCTCGATCCCAAAGCCCTTCAGGTTCTGGACTTCAAAGTGGGCCAGCAGTTTATCTTGCGCAAAATCCGGCGTATACGCCCATTCGTCGAGGGCAAAGGTGTAAAAACGATCCCCGAACGCTTTTTCAAAGGCTTTTCTGCGGTCTTTTGAAAAAAGGACCTCCGAAGGCTGCAAGCTCTGCAGCAGTTTGTCCATGCTCGCCTGGTTGCCCTCACTGACGAGAAACTCCCCGGTGGAAATGTCGAGAAAGGCAGCTCCGTACTCCTCCCGCCCGAAAGCGATGGACGCCAGGAAATTGTTGGACTTGTGATCCAGCAGCTTCTCATCAATGGCCACGCCGGGGGTAATCACCTCCGTCACCCCTCGTTTGACAATCTTTTTCAGAGGGCTGGGCTTTTCCAACTGCTCGCATATAGCTACCCGGTAGCCCGCGCGCACCAGGCGGGGCAAATACATCTCAAGGGAATGGTAGGGAAAGCCGGCAAGCTCCACATCGCTGCCGCCGTTGTTGCGGCTGGTCAACACAATGCCGAGCGCCTTCGAAGCACGGACGGCATCCTCGCCAAAGGTCTCGTAAAAATCGCCGACCCGGAACAGCAACACCGCATCGGGATACTTGGCTTTCACCTTTGCATATTGCTGCATCAAGGGCGTAATCTTCTCCTGCGTTTCGTTCAGCATATTGGCGTATTAAAAGCTTTCGGCAAAGGTATGGGCGCCAGGGTACTATTCCCCTGCAATCCTCAAAGATACAACAGACCAGCTATGGAATAATTCGCGCAGGCGCGTTATTTTTGCAAACCGGTAAACACCGGCACTACCCAAACGTTTCTAATTGCATAAAACACTTTGCTATGGCAATCATGATTACCGACGAATGCATCAACTGCGGGGCCTGCGAACCAGAATGCCCCAACAACGCCATCTACGAGGGGGGCGTGCAGTGGTCCATCGCCGACGGCACCAGCGTAACCGGCCTCTATGCCCTCGAAGGAGGGCGGCAGGTCAAAACGACCGACAAGTTCGAGCCGGTCTCTGAGGATTACTACTTCATCGTTCCGGATAAGTGTACCGAGTGCGTGGGATTCCACGAAGAACCCCAGTGCGCCGCCGTATGCCCCGTAGATTGCTGCGTGCCCGACCCCGAGCGCGTGGAGGAAGAAGCGGTACTCCTGGCCCGAAAAGAACGCCTGCACCTTTAATGCACTCCAAAATCCCGATCCAATGATCCAGTCCATGTTCAACCTCGAAGGAAAAGTGGCCCTCATCACAGGTGCCAGCAAGGGAATCGGCGAAGCCATAGCCCGTGCACTCGGTCAGGCCGGCGCCAAAGTAGTGGTTTCCAGCCGCAAACAGGAAGCCCTCGACGCCCTGTGCGCCTCCCTGCGCATAGAAGGCATAGACGCCCGCGCCGTCGCCGCCAACGTGGGCAAGGGAGAGGATCTGAAGGCCCTCGTAGAAGGGGCTTTCGCTCAATATGGAGGCGTGGACATCCTCATCAACAATGCAGCGGCCAACCCCGTCTTCGGACCAGTAGAAGATACCGAGACCTGGGCCTTCGACAAGATCATGGACGTCAACGTCAAAGGGCCGTTCGAACTGGCCAAGCTCGTCCTCCCTTCCATGAAATCCAGGGGCGGAGGCGCAATCGTCAATATCAGCAGCATCGGCGGGCTCAAGCCGGAGCCGCAGCTGGGAATCTACAGCGTCAGCAAGGCTGCCCTCATCTCCCTGACCAAAGTCATGGCCAAAGAATGGGGAGCCTATGGCGTCCGCGCAAATGCCATCTGCCCCGGCCTCATCAAGACCAAATTCAGCGAGGCTCTCTGGGCCAACGAACATATTCTCCAACACATGATGGGCCTACAGCCCATCGCCCGCATCGGCACCCCGGAAGAAATCGCCGCCCTGACCCTCTTCCTCTCCTGCGATGCATCGGCCTACTCCACCGGATCGGTCTTCACCGCCGACGGGGGCTATACGATCTAAACGCAGAAAATGCAGACAGACCTCGATATCGCACGCTCAATCCCCATGCGGGATATCGCTAATATCGCCGCACAACTCGGCTTGTCGGAAGATCAATTCTCCCGCTATGGGAAATACAAAGCCAAGCTGCCCCTCTCCCTAATCCAGCCCCAACAGGCGGCCAAGAGCAAGCTCATCCTCGTCAGCGCCATCTCCCCCACCCCGGCAGGAGAGGGCAAGACGACCGTCTCTATCGGCCTAGCCCAAGCCCTCCATCGAATGGGGAAGCGCACCTGCGTCGTGCTGCGCGAACCTTCCCTGGGCCCCGTCTTTGGCATGAAAGGGGGCGCTACCGGCGGCGGGTACTCCCAGGTCGTGCCGATGGAGGATATCAACCTCCATTTTACCGGCGATTTCTCCGCAGTGGAAAAGGCACACAACCTGCTTGCTGCCTTGATAGACAACAACCTACAAAGTAAAAAGAACAGCCTGGGGCTGGATCCCCGCACCATCGCCTGGAAAAGAGTCATGGATATGAACGACCGCGCCCTCCGGCATATCGTGCTGGGCCTGGGGGGAGCGACCAATGGTGTCCCCCGGGAAAGTGGTTTTGATATCACCGTCGCCTCCGAGGTCATGGCCATCCTCTGCCTGAGCGATCACCTGGAAGACCTCAAGAAGCGGCTCGGCGATATTTTCGTCGGGTTCACCTACGACAAGCAGCCGGTCTATGCCCGCGACCTCAAAGCAAACGGCGCCATGGCCGCCTTGCTCAAAGATGCCATGCAGCCCAACCTGGTGCAAACCCTGGAAGGCACCCCTGCCCTGCTGCACGGGGGCCCCTTCGCCAATATCGCCCAGGGCACCAACTCTGTCGTCGCTACCCGCATGGGCCTGTCGCTGTCTGATTATGTCGTCACAGAAGCTGGCTTTGGCTTCGACCTGGGTGCCGAAAAATTCCTGGACATCAAATGCCAATCGGCAGGGCTGGCCCCCCATGCGGTCGTGATCGTCGCTACCATCCGCGCCCTGAAATACCACGGAGGCAAAGACCTCAAAGCCCTGGGAGAAACAGATGTAGAGGCCCTGCTGCGCGGTGTCTGCAACCTGGATAAACACCTCGACAGCGCCCGGGCATTCGGGCTGCCCGCCGTCGTGGCCATCAACCGCTTCCCCGGCGACAGCCAACAGGAAATAGAAGCCCTGCTCCAGTATTGCGCCTCCATACAGACCCCCGCTTTTGCTTGTGACATCTGGAGCCGGGGCGGAGCTGGCGGCCTCGACCTCGCGGAAAGCGTAGCCGCCATAGCCGATGCTCAGGAAAAGCCATCCTTCACCCCACTCTACCGCTGGGACGAACCGGTCGAAACCAAAATCGCCCGCATCGCAACCCGCGTGTATGGCGCTGATGGCGTAGCCTATGCCCCAAAGGCACAGGCGGATTTGCGAAAAATCGAACGCCTCGGCCTGCAACACCTGCCCGTCTGCATCGCCAAAACCCAAAAATCCTTGTCGGATAACCCCGAACTGCGCGGCAGACCCCAGGGGTTTGATATCACCGTGCGGGAAATCGAAATCGCGGCCGGTGCCCGCTTCCTAATCCCCATCACCGGGGAAATCATGCGCATGCCCGGACTACCCGAACACCCGGCTGCAGAAACCATAGATATAGATGCCGAAGGGAACATCTCCGGGCTCTTTTAATCCTGCCCAACCAACCTTTGCCCCCGAGACGCCCTCTTTCACACAACACCAGCAAGCACCCGTATGGCTTATCCGCTCAGCATGACGGAATCAGAACTCATTCAAGCCTGCCTTCGCGAAGATAGGCTCGCACAGCGCGCCTTGTACGAACGCTACAACCAGGCTATGTACACGCTTGCCTACCGCATCACGGGCGACTTCGAACTCGCAAACGACGTGCTCCAGGAGGCCTTCGTCAAAGTGTTCCAGCATCTGGCCCACTTTAGAAGAGAATCCACGCTCGGCGCCTGGATCAAAACCATCGTCCTGCGCACCGCGATCAGCAAAGTCAAACGGCAGCAGGTGTTCGACCCCGAAGAAGCTATCCCCGCCGACTATGCCCTGGATTGGGGCGATTTCATTGAGGCAGAGTACCTGCAACAGGCCATCAACAGCCTCCCCCCAGGGTACCGCACGGTCTTTGTCCTCATCGAAGTAGAAGGCTACTCCCACCAGGAAGTCGCCGACCTGCTCGGAATCTCCACCGGAACTTCTAAATCCCAGCTCTTCTATGCCAAGAAACGACTGCGCGAAACATTGAAAAAAATGCTGTGAGTATGCAAGAAAAAAACCATCCCACCCTGCAGCAGGCCCTCCGATCCCTGCCGGAATACCAGGCGCAGCCCCGGCTCTGGCAGGCCATCGCCTCCGAACTGGAGTTCCGCGAAAAAGAAGCTGCCCTGCAACGCGCCCTGCGCAGACTACCGGCATACGAACCCCCGCCTTCTGTGTGGGAGGGTGTTTTGGTGGAGCTCAAGCCCCGGCGCATCCGCCCCCTCTACTATTGGACGGCCGCCGCCGCCCTGGCCCTGGCCCTGTTCGCCGGCACAAGAGCCTATCAGCTGAGCCAAAAACCCGACGTGCGCTACCTGGCCCAAACCGAAGCCGCCGTGACTACGCCCTTCTCTACCGAAATACCCGAACAGGACGAAAGCGCTATCCTCGAAGTCGGCCAGGCGTTCGCGTCCTACCACCAACAGTACCGCGACCCCCAGGGCGAAGAACTCATCGGATCCCTGAAAGAACTCGATGCCGCCAGCCAGGAATTGAGAAAGGTACTGCAAACCTACGGCTTCGATGAACAGTTAGCACAAGAACTCACCCGGGTAGAACTACAACGAAACCAGGTGATCCGCAAAATGGCCGCCGTACTCTGACCCCCATTCAACAAATGCCCACACCCGGATGCTCCTGAAAATTACCCCATCGCGCCAGACCCCAACTACGTACAACCGCATAACGCTTCTATCTATGAAAATCCTGCATAATACGCTCCTTGTGACCGCCCTCGGGCTGTGGGCCTTTGCAGGCACCGCACAGCAAGCCTCCGTCGTTCAGGTCGTCACCAAGCGAATCAATAAAGAATTCGCTTACAAAGATACGTACGAGGTCAATATTGACGGCGACCGGGCAGAGGTGTTCATCGAGACCTGGAACCAGCCCGTCATCCGCGTACAGATAGACCTGGTAGCCAAACACGAAAACAAAGAAACCGCCCAACAAGACCTCGAATACCTCCAATACATCACCCAGCGGGTAAAAAACAAAATCTACCTGCGCAACTTCATCTCCGTCCCGGATGGGGAAAAAGCCCCCCAGTCGCGCCTCAAAGCGGTTTACCTGATCAAAGTACCCGCCGAATGCCCCGTGTATCTAAAAACCAACTACGGACTGGCCGATGTCGAAAACCTCAACAACCGCCTGCGCGTCAATAGCCGGTTCAGCCAGATCGCCCTGCAAAACATCAAGGGCTGGATGGATATCCATACCTTCTTCGGAGAACTCAACGGCGACCACCTGGACGGCAACGCAGCAATCATCGCACGGCGATCCGATATGACCCTCAAAAACCTGAGCGGACGCTTCGATATCAATGCCCAGTATGGCGTACTCAATATCTTCGCCGCCACCGGACTCCTCGACCTCAACCTCCAGGCCGACCATTCCCAGGTCTTCCTCCATACCCCCGACCTCGCTGGCTTCCAGTACAACCTCAGTACGCAACACAGCAAACTGCAACTGCCCAGCGGCATGAAGTTCCTCATTCAGGAAACAGCCCCCGGCATCAAAAAAGTCACCTTCCGCCCCAAATCAGAATTTTATCCCAACATTACCGTCAATGTTCGCTTTGGGGAATTATTTTTGGGCAAATAAAACCATATCTCCTCAATCCAAATATTTTTATGAAAATCACTACCCACATCCTCCTCCTCGCCGCCTGCGCCTTCTTGCTCGGCTCCTGCAAGTTCGAAGACCAGGCAATGGTGGACCAGGAAAAAATTGAGCAATACCTGGCCGATAACAAACTCAACGCCACGCGCCATAGCTCGGGGATTTACTATATCATCCCCACCCCCGGCACCGGCGGCAGCCCAGGTATCACCTCCACCGTGACCGTCCAGTACAAGGGGTATCTGCTCAACAAAAATGTCTTCGACCAATCTACCAAGCCCATCCAGTTTCCGCTCAGCAATCTCATCGAAGGATGGAAAATTTGTATCCCCTTACTCCAAAAAGGCGGAAAAGGGACTTTCTTTATCCCCTCCCAACTGGGTTATGGCCCCAGCGGTACCGGCAGTATCCCCGGCAATTCCGTACTCGTTTTTGAGATCGATCTCATAGACTGGAAATAGGCAGTTTGGGGAAAACTGAATTTTTATCCCCCGCGAAAAGAGGCTGCCCCACCGTTTGGTGGCACAGCCTCTTTTCTTTTTCCCTCCTCGCTGACCCCGCGCAACCAGTCTAATCTTTTATGCCACAACCGCACACTGTCCATGTCCCTCATTTTACCTGCTGATTTTCAGCATCGCATGCAGAATACCCTGGGCGATCAATGGGCTGCCTTCGAAAAAGCCCTCCACTTGCCCCCGCCGGTCAGCGTTCGCTATCATTTTTTAAAAGAAAATAAATGTCAGGAAAATTTTGAAAAAGTAAAATGGAGTTCTAAAGGAGTATATTTACCGGAACGTCCTGTCTTCACCCTCGACCCCGCCCTGCACGCCGGGGCGTACTATGTCCAGGAGGCCTCCTCGATGCTGGTAGAAGAAGCCGTGCGGCAATGGTGCGACCTGCGCGAGCCGTTACGCGTACTGGATCTCGCGGCGGCACCGGGAGGGAAGAGTACGCTCCTGGCAGACCTCCTGGGCATGAAGGGCCTGTTGTTGGCCAACGAAGTCATCCGGCCCCGCTACCAGGTATTGCGCCACAACCTGGCTCGATGGGGCTACCCCAACGCCTGCAGTTCGAACCACGACAGCCGCGACCTGAGCGCCCTGAGTGCCTGGTTCGACCTGCTCCTGCTCGATGCCCCCTGTTCCGGCGAAGGATTGTTCAGAAAAGACCCGGATGCCGTGCGGGAGTGGTCGCCCGAGGCACTCCGGCTGTGTGCCGCGCGCCAACGCCGCATCCTGAGCGATGCGGCAGGCTTGCTCCGACCAGGGGGAATCCTGGTGTACAGCACTTGTACCTATCATGAAGAGGAAAACGCCGCAAACGTACAGTGGTTAGCCCGGGAGTTTGGGTTTGAAGAAGCTCCTTTGGATATTCCCGCCGAGTGGGGGATTCAAGCTATAGGGCCCGGATACCAATGTTACCCACACCGCGTGCGCGGGGAAGGGTTTTATTTAGCTTGCCTGCGAAAAACGGGAGATAGCCCCCGCAGGCCAGAGGATAAAGCTGGCAAACTGCGGGGCTGGGAGCCGCTTCCCTCCAAATGGCTGCCCAAAATCAGCCCCTGGGTGGCGCAGCCGGAAGCGTATCGCTTTTTCATAGACGCGCAACAAAATGTGCGGGCCCTGCCCAAAGCTATAGAAACCTGGACCGCAGCCCTCTCCCAAGTGCTGCACCGCATGGATTGGGGAGTTGAAGTAGGCAGTATCAAAGGACAGGACCTGGTCCCCGCCCCTGAACTCGCCCTGAGCCTCGCCGTCTCCAAAGAACTCCCGGCCCTGGAACTCAACCGGGCAAACGCCCTGCTTTTTCTAAAAAAAGAATCTTTTCCAGCCCCGGACACAGCACAGGGCTGGACACTCGTGCGCTACCAGGGACTGAACCTCGGCTGGGCCAAAGTCCTGAAAGACCGCGTCAACAACTATTACCCCAAAAACTGGCGCATCTTGATGGACGTGCAGCCCTAAAGTCAGGTTTTTCCCCGCATCAGCCTTATCGCGAGAAGTCGGCGGAAAATGCGGAAACACCCGCTACCCCTGCTTCGCCTCTATGTGGCTGTACCGGAACAAAATGGCCGACAGGAACACCCCCAGTGCACTCCCCAACAGCACGTCCTCTTCAAAGTGCTGACCGAGGTAGATCCGCGAAAGGCCGACCAGCGCCGCCGCCGAGAAGAGCAGGAGCGCTGCCCAGCGCTTTTGCGGAATACAGAAGGCGAGAAAGGAAAAAAAGGCAAACGCCGCCATGGTATGGCCCGAAGGAAGACTACTCAAGCCCTTGAGCAAAGGAACCCCGGCGACAGGGCGAAGCTGCTCTAATACACCCAGCTCCTCAAAATAGCGCGCCGGGCGAGGCTGCCGGAACAAACGCTTCGTCGCATTCGCCAATAACGTGACCCCCAAAGTCAAAACAGGCAATGCTGCCGCACGATGCCGGTGCCGGAATAACAGATAGCCTAGCACGAAAAAGAACCCCATGGCTTCCCCGGCATGCGTCCAAAACCGAAAAAACGCATCCCCCCCCGCGCTCCGGTGTGCACTGAAGTAGAGCACCATCGCGCCCTTAGACGTCCCGCCCACCCACAAAAGCCCCGCACTGGCAAAAGCAGCGAAAGCCCACAGGAACCAGCGGTTTTCAGCACTAAACTCCTTCCAGTCAAAATCTGCAAATTTCCACTTCATATATCACCCGTTGTGAAGAACTGTGTACCCCCATAAAAATTTTGCCGAATGGGCTTTCGCGCAGCAAGCCCCTAACCCGGTATGGCGCCCTTCCCTTTTTTTCGTCCCAATCCTTTGAAAAAACCTTTTAGCCACCGGAATGCCCTGCCCAGTCCTTCCATTTGAAACAGGCGGGAATCGTTCATAGCCTTCACGGTCAAAAACCATCCGGTAGGGAACAAGGTCCCGCAGGGAATCCAGGCCGCCGCTTCCGGGGAAAGAATCAGCGATTCCGCTACTTTCCGGCAAAAAATGGTGATGACTACAAACAGCATGAAGAAGAGGATAGACACCAATATAGGATACCCAAACCCACCCTTGCGGATAATGGCCCCCATCGGGGCACCGATAAACAAAAAGACGAAGCACGCCAAGGCAATGCTGTACTTGGAATGTCGGTCAAAGACGTGCTTGACGCGGGATTCTTCCAGCCGTGCCAGCAGAGAGGCGGAACTCTCCGCCTGGCTGAGCACGCTGCGCACGATATTTTCAGTGCGCGCGTAGAGGTTGTCCCGCTCCGCTTCGGAAATCGTTTCCATGAAGGACTTCACCTTGCGGACATCCGTTTTCTTGCGCTCCACCCCTTTGCCCTCTGCATCTATGGGTACCATCGTATTAGGCGCCGGCATGTAATCCACGTAGTAGCTGGCGTTTTGGCCTTCGCTGGGGGCCACCTGCTCCTGCTGCCGCATATAGGTGCTGTCCACCCGAAGGATATGGATATAATTCGCCAAATAGTTCGACAGGCTGGTCTCCTTCTTGTCCATGTCTATGCGGATCGAATCGGCAGCAACCTTTAACTGCGCAGCGCTCATCATCTGGCGGCTGGTGGTAAACAAGCTCTCGCTCGTGCGGTTGAGCTGGAACTCGCTCAGGTCAAAAATCTTTTGATAGCCTTTAAAAGCCGTGCGCACAAAGGGGTAACGCGCCCCTCCCGAGGTCACGGACTGCACATACTGATAGCCGTCGCGCAGCCGCATCACAAAATAGCGCCCGTCGGGCGTGACATACATCTCCCCTACCGCTGCCGACACCTGGGAAATCTTACCTGCATTGGTTTCCGAATGGTCGTAGATCAGGATATCCTTCACCGTTTTGCCATCCGGCATACGCTGGCCGATGTGTATGGCAAAATTCTGGAAATCGTCGTTGAAAACCCCTTCCTCCAGGCGCAGAGCAGGCCTTTTCTGCTGGATGTCGTACATCCGGGACCCGAATTTCAGGTTGGAAATCGGTATAAGAGTGTCTGAACAATACCAGGAAAACAAACTGGCCGACAACCCGAATACCATCAGCGGCCGCATCACCCGCAACAGCGATACCCCTGCCGATTTCATACTCGACAACTCGTAGCGCTCCCCAAAATTGCCCATCACCATCACCGAGGCCAGCAACATACCCAGAGGCAGAGCCATCGGCACAATGCCCACGCAGCGATAGAACAGCAGTTCTATGATCATCAACGCTCCCAGACCCTTGCCCGCAAGATCATCCATGTACAGCCACAAAACCTGCATCAGCAACACGAACAATGCAATGGCAAAGGACACCGCAAACGGAGGTAGAAAACTCAGCAATACCAGACGATCAAGGCGCTTCATACAGTATAATGGGCTCTAAATTCCCGAAACCCAAAGATACAAAAAAAGGCCGGGCGGGTCATGCTTCGCTCGGCCTTCTAATAAACTAAACCCCATTTGTAAAACAAAAATAATCATTTTGTTTTACAAACACAAAAAATAAACATTTTTTGTGTAAAAATTTAAAAAAATCTCAAAATCCCATCCCCCTCCGGATAGATACCCGGGCATTCAATTTTTATTGTACGCTATTGCTCCCTCAGGAATTTTATTCCCTATATTTAGCGCCATTGCCAATATGTGAATAAAAACACCGACGCATGAAGCTATATTATCCTTTTCTTGCAATAGGCCTGGCGGCTTCCCTTGGCCTTTTCGCCCAACAGACAGCGCCTACCCCCGCAGCAGAGCGGATAGAAGGGTTCAAGCAGCGCAAATCCCTCGAAGCAGCCTCTATCGCCAATGGCATCGAATTCCGCTCGATAGGCCCCAGTGTCTTTGGCGGGCGCATCGTAGACCTCGATGTGCGCGAGCAGGATCCCAGCCACTTCTATGTGGCCTACGCCTCCGGCGGCCTTTGGAAAACGACGAACAACGGCCAGTCCTTCGACCCTCTTTTCGATCGCGAAATGGTCATGACCATAGGGGATATTGCCGTAGACTGGGCTCGAAATACCATCTGGGTCGGAACCGGGGAAGTCAATTCGAGCCGCTCGTCGTACGCTGGCACCGGGGTTTTCAAAAGCACGGATGGCGGCAAATCCTGGCAACACCTCGGTCTGGGGGAATCCCACCACATCGGGCGCATCGTGCTTCACCCCAAAGATCCCAATACCGCATGGGTGGCTGTGCTCGGCCATCTCTACACCCCCAACCCCGACAGGGGTGTCTATAAAACAACCGATGGCGGCAAATCCTGGCAGCGCGTCCTCTTCGTAAACGACAATACGGGCGCAGTAGACCTGGCCATAGACCCCGCAAACCCCAACGTACTCTACGCCGCTACCTGGCACCGCGAACGCCGCGCCTGGGACTTCGTAGAGTCCGGGGAAGGCTCCGGAATCTATCGCAGCGCCGACGGTGGCAAAACCTGGTCCCGCCTGAACAACGCCCAGTCGGGATTCCCCAGCGGTACAGGCACCGGCCGCATCGGGCTGGCCATTACCCGCGTCAACGGCAAAGCCGTCCTCCTGGCAGCACTCGACAACTACAACCGCCGCCCTATAGAAACCCCCGCCGACCCCGAAGCACTTTCTAAAGATGCTGTGCGCGCCATGGACAAAGCTCGCTTCATGACCCTCAAAAAATACCAGATCAAGGAATTCCTCACGCAAAATGGATTCCCCCAGGAATACACCGTGGACAAAATCCTCGATATGGTGCGCAACGACCAGGTAAGCCCCCAGGGCCTGGTCGAATACACCGAAGATGCCAACGCCCTGCTCTTCGATACCCCCGTCGTCGGACTGGAGGTCTATCGCTCCGATGATGAGGGCAAATCCTGGAAGAAAACCCACCCCGGCTATATAGACGATGTATTCAGCTCCTACGGATACTACTTTGCGCAAATCCGCGTAGCCCCGGCCAATCCCAACAAAATCTATGTGCTGGGCGTACCGGTCATCCGCTCTGATGACGGGGGCAAAACCTTCCGCTCCATAGACGGCGATAACGTCCATTCCGACCACCACGCGCTCTGGATCAACCCGCGCAGACCCGACCACATCATCCTAGGCAACGACGGAGGCTTGAACATTTCCTATGACGAAGGAGCCCACTGGAACCACTGCAACACGCCCGCCGTAGGCCAGTTCTACTACATCGCCGCAGATATGGCCCAACCCTACAACGTTTACGGCGGCCTGCAAGACAACGGCGTATGGGTCGGCCCCTCTACCTACCAGGCCAGTGTGGGCTGGCACAGCCGCGGCCAGTACCCCTATCGCTCCATCTACGGCGGCGACGGGATGCAGGTAGCCATTGATACACGCGACAACGCCACGGTATATACGGGCTCCCAATTCGGTTTCTACTCCCGGCTCAATACCAAAACCGGGGAGCGCAAATTCATCACCCCCCGCCACAAACTCGGGGAACGCCCCCTGCGCTGGAACTGGCAGACGCCCATCCACCTCAGCATACACAACCAGGATATCCTGTATATGGGCTCCAATAAAGTACACCGATCCCTCAACCGCGGCGACCAGTTCGAAACGATATCGGGCGATTTGACCAACGGGGGCATCAAAGGCGACGTGCCGTTCGGCACCCTCAGCACCCTCCACGAATCGCCGCTCAAATTCGGATTGCTCTACGCAGGCTCCGACGACGGCCTGATCCACATCAGCAAAGACGCCGGAGTAAGCTGGCAACGCATCAGCGATAACTTGCCGAAAAATCTCTGGGTCGCCCGCGTCCAGGCCTCCTCGTTCCGCGAAGGCCGGGTATATGCTGTACTGAACGGCTACCGCTCCGATGACTTCAGCGCACACCTCTACGTGTCAGAAGACTACGGCCAAAACTGGAAGCGCATCGGTACCAACCTGCCCCTCGAACCGCTCAACGTGGTAAAGGAAGATCCCGCCAACCCTCAAATCCTGTACGTCGGCAGCGACCACGGCCTATATGTATCCCTCGACCAGGGTGGCTCCTTCATGCTGCTCAACAACGGCCTGCCCGCCACCCCTGTTCACGACATCGTCATCCATCCGCGGGAAAAAGATATCCTGGTGGGCACGCACGGGCGTTCAATCTACTCAGGCCGCGCCAAAGAACTCCAGCAGCTCCCAGGCGACCTACTCAAGAAGGAAATTCATGCCTTCGAACCCGATGCACAGCGCTTCTCCCCCCGCTGGGGCAGCGCAGGGGCCGATTGGATGGAAGCCGCTACGCCCGAAGCCAAACTTCCTGTTTATGTCAAAGCCGCCGGCGACGTGACCGTAAGCGTACAGACGGAAAAAGGCGTAGAGCTCTATCGCTTCTCCAAGCCTTGTAAGGCAGGATTGAACTACCTCGGCTACGACTTGCGCATGAACCTCGACCAGGCAGGGGAAATCGAAGCCCTGGCCAATGCCAAACTCAAGGAAGAAGACAAGCCGCTCAAGATGCAGGCCGCCAAAAATGGGGTTATGTACCTCTACCGCGGCACCTACAAGCTCGTCCTCTCTAAAAACGGAGCCAACAGCACTGCTAACCTTTCTATCAAATAATATGGACTATAGCGCATTCTTTGAAGCCAACCGCCTGCTGTGGAACGACAAAACCGACCCGCATATCCAATCGGACTTCTATGGGATGGACGCGTTCAAAAAAGGCGCAAACGCATTGAATGCCATCGAGATGGAGCAGCTCGGCCAGGTAGCCGGCAAAAAGCTGCTCCATCTCCAATGCCATTTCGGACAGGATACGCTCTCCCTGGCCCGGATGGGAGCAGCAGTAACGGGCATAGACCTGTCCGACAAAGCCATTCAACGGGCCCGGGAACTGGGGGAAGAACTCGGCCTGCCCGCGCGTTTTATCTGCTGCAACCTGTACGACCTGTCGTCACATCTCAACGGGGAAATGTTTGACCAGGTATTCACCTCCTATGGTGCCCTGCCCTGGCTCCCCGACCTGGGCCCCTGGGGGCAACTCATCGCCCGTCACCTCAGACCGGGCGGCACGTTCCACCTCGTAGAGTTCCACCCCGTCGTATGGATGTTCGACAACGACTTCCAAACGGTGGCCTATTCCTACTTCAACCGGGAAACCATCGAGGAAAGCGTCGAGGGTACCTACGCCGACCGGAACGCCCCCATTTCCGGGAAAGCCTACTCCTGGAACCACGACCTCGGCGAAGTCTTCAACGCCCTGATACAGGCAGGCTTACAGGTCACCGGGTTCAGGGAGTACGACTACTCTCCCTACCCCTGCTTCCCGGAGGTCGTGCCAAACGCAAATGGCCCCGGCTATCACATCCCGGGCCTCGAAGGCAAGATACCCATGGTCTATGCACTCAGCGCAGTAAAATCCCTGCCTTGAACACGCAAACCTGCATTTCTCTTCTATCTTTGCCAAAAGTAGGCCCCTGATTCGTACGCTCACTTGCCGCACATGAAACTCGCTGCCATAGATATCGGCTCCAACGCCATCCGCTTCCAGGTCATACGGGCTATCCGCTACAGCGATACCCTGAGCTTCAAAAAACTGGAGTATATCCGCTTTCCGCTCCGGCTCGGGGCCGACGTGTTCAAAAACGGGGAAATCGGAAGCGCTACCCTCAAGCGTTTCGACAAGCTCATGCAGACCTTCAAACTCATGCTCGACCTCTATGAGGTGCAAGGCTATGTAGGAGTAGCCACGTCGGCGATGCGGGAAGCCAAAAATGCCCGGGAAGTACTCCAACGCACCCGGGATGCCTTCGGACTGGACGTGCAAATCATCAGCGGAAACCAGGAAGCGGAAATCCTGAGCAAGGCCATCGCACCCTTCCTGGATGGGGGGATGTACCTGCATATAGATGTAGGGGGAGGAAGTACTGAACTCAATTTTTACGAAAACAAAAACCGCAGCAACAGCAAATCCTTCCAGATGGGTACCGTGCGCCGACTGACCGAAGGGCAAAAGAAAGAGGTCTTCCAACAGGCCGAAGACTGGATAAATGCCCAAAGGCACGCACAAGGCAAAAGCCCACTCATCGCAGTGGGCACCGGCGGCAATATCCGAAAGCTGTTCCAGTTGTCCATCTTCCCCAAAAGCGGAAGCATCACGCTCTCCGAACTCTGCGCCCTGCAGGCATACGTCGGCGCTCTAAGCATGGAAGATCGGCTCAACCTCCTCAAACTCAACCCCGACCGGGCCGATGTCATCATCCCGGCAGCAGAGATCTACATAGAGGTCATGCGCCGCGCCCAGGCCGACCGCATCCTCGTACCCAACGTTGGTCTCAAAGACGGATTGCTGTACCAGTTGTACGAAAAAGTGTCCGGAGAGCCCATCCAAAAAATCGAATTTCTGGATCAGATATAATAGACTTGTTGCGCGGGGTCTTCGGGAATCCCCAGCACAACAAGTCATAAAAAGAGAGGGGCGGAACCGATGGTTCCGCCCCTCTCTTTTTATGACAGACTTTGTTGTCTTACAACGGATTTTGCACACAAGCCGGGTTGGCATCCAGTTCCCTGCGCGGGATCAGGAACTCCCAGCGCGGATCGCCGGCGGGCACGTCGTAGACCAGCGCCACAGCAGCGATATGGCCGATGCCGTTGCGGTTCAGCGGCAGGTTGAGGCGCTTCAGGTCGAAGTAGCGGTGGCCCTCACCCCAGAGCTCGATGCGGCGGTGGAACATGATTTCATCAATTAAGGCAGTCCCCGTCGCAGTAGATTGCTTATAGGCTGCATCGCGCTTGCTCACCATGTCAAACAGCGCCTTGGCAGCACCGGCATTATCGCCGAGGCGGGCCTTGGCCTCTGCTTCGATGAGGAACATCTCTCCTGTGCGCATGTACGGCACATCGCCCATCGTACTCGTGCTGGGCGTACCCGGCAGACGGAACTTCTGTACCATGTACGGTGCGCGCACCCCACCGGCAGGCACGATGGAATTCGTGGCCGTAGGCGCTTTCACCCACATTTTCGAGCGCACGTCGGTAGCCGGCAGGCGGTCGTAAATCAGCTTGTTGATCGTCTTCGGCGTCTGGCGGTTGACGCTGGAGTTAAAGTTGCTGGAGATATAAGAATGGAAAGCTCCGAAGTACTCCGACTGGTCTTCCAGGTGGTCGAAGCCCCACATCCATTCCGGGTTGGAAAGTTCGGCAAATCCGTCCTGGTACTGCGCTTCCGACATCAGAGGCCAGCCCGTGCGCGCTTCCGTAGCGAAGGTAACGGCAGCCGTCCAGTTTTGCTGGACCAAAGCCACGCGCGCCTGAATGCCCCGCACGACGTTTTTGTTAAAGTGCGATTTGGCCGAGCGGGCGGTGGTCAGCAAGCCAGCAGCTTCTTCCAGATCTTTGTTGATTTGCGCATAGACTTCTTCGACTGTTGCGCGGGGAAGCCCTTCCTGGGTAGGTGCCAGGACCAGCGATACCCCCGGCTGGGCGTTGGGCTTGGTGCTCGCATCGTAGCGCTTGCCATAGTACTGCACCAGGTTGAAGTAAGAGAAGGCCCGCATAGCGAGAGCTTCCCCTTTGACCTGGTTGCGCTCGGCCGGTGTGCCTACCGCATTGTCTATGTTCACAATCGCCAGGTTTGCGTTGGCGATGAGGCGGTAGAACAATTCATAAGGAAAAATGGCCATCGTCCCCACGTCGCTGCGGTGCGAGAGCCAGCGGTGCTCGCTGAAGTGCCAGCCGTTCGTGGAGTTCGGGAAGACCAGGTCTTCACCCAGCACATCGTTGATGATCATCAGGGCCGGATAGCCGAAATGGCCTTGCGAACCCTGGTAGCGCACCACCATGGCGCGGTAGATGCCGTTCATAGCGGCAGCGGCATTTTTGGTCGTCGCGTAAGCGGAAGCCGCGTCCACGCTGCCCGTGGGCTTGGTCTCCAGGTAATCTTTTTCGCAGGATACAAAAAAGACGCTCAGGACCAGCGTTTTTATGAGGAAAGACTTCTTCGTCCACATAGTTGAATGCTTTTTTAGAAGGTTAAGGATAATCCGCCTACGAAGTTGCGATAGAACGAATAGGTATTGCCGGTGACCCCGCTGAAATCGCCCAGGCCGTCCATGCCTTTGCGCTTGTTCCACAGTGCCAGGTTTTCGCCGTTGGCGAACACTTGCAGGCCCTGCATGTTGAAGCGCTTCAGCATTTTGGTCGGGAAGGTATAAGAAATCGAGATGTTGCGGAGGTTCAGGGAGGTACCATCCGTGAGCCAACGGTCGGACCCGCCGTCGAAATCTACTGCGCGGCCCACGTCGGCGCGCGGTACATCGGTGATGTCGCCCGGTTTCTGCCAGCGCTTGAGGATATCCACGTGCTTGGCAGAGCCATAGCCGGAGGAGTTCATCAAAGAAGCGTAGTTGGCGTCATAGATCAAGCCGCCGAGTTGGTAGATGAACAGCACGGACAGCGAGAAGCCTTTATACTCCAGCGTGTTCGTCAAGCCGCCCGTAAAGTCGGGGATAGCCGAGCCGTTGTAGTGGAAGCGTGCGTTGTTGAGGCTGGTCGTGACCGTATCGCCGCTCTCGGTGATCCGGGAGTTGGAAGCCACAAAGCTCACCGCACGGTATTCTGCATTACCGTTATCCGGGTTCACGCCGTACCATTCGCGGAGCCAGTAGTCGAACAGCGAGTTGCCTTCCTTGAGTTTTTTGGTGCCGGAGATGATTTCTTTGTTGCTTTCCGGCATACGGGTAATTTCATTCCGATACGTCGTCGTGTTGAACTTGACTTCCCAGGAGAAATCCTTGGTACGCACCGGTACGAGCGTGAGTTCCAGTTCGATACCGCGGTTGAACATGGCGCCGATGTTGCGCGTTTGCGAACCGGTACCTGTAGAGAGCGGGAGCGGTACGGCGAAGAGGAGGTCGTCCGACTGGCGGTTGAAGTATTCGAACAAACCGGAGATGCGTCCGTTCCAGAGGCCGAATTCGAGTGCGGCGTCGAACTGGTTGTTGGATTCCCAGGTCAGGGCGGTATTGCCGAGGCTTCCCTGCAGGATACCTGCTTCGGCGGCGTTGTTCCAGCCCAGGCTGAAGAGCGGCTGCCAGGCATACAAGCCGATGCCGGCATTGTTGCCCGTCTGGCCGTAGGAGGCGCGCAGTTTCAGGTTGTTGATGATGCGGGAGTCCTTGAGGAAGCCCTCGTTGTGTACCTGCCATGCGGCGCTGGCCCCGAAGAAGTTACCCCAGCGCACATCCTGATAGAAGCGGCTGCTGCCGTCGCGGCGAGCGGAAGCGCTGAGGAAGTAGCGGTTGTCGTAATCGTAGTTGATGCGGGAGAAGAACCCTTCCTGGCGGGCGAAGTCAGCGCCCGAGTTGAGGTTGGTGGTCGTCGTGAAGTTGACCAGTTCGATATTCCCTTCCAGGATCAACTGCGAGCGGGAGCCGGTCAGGAAGTTCGAGCGGAAGTCGTAGTTCTCGTGGCCGAGCAGCACGTCGAAGTTGTGCGGGCCGAACTGCTTCTTGTAGGTGAGCTGCTGGTTGATGTTGAGGGTCAACTGGTTTTCGAAGTCCACCGTGGCACGACCTGCCGGGGCACCGTCTCCGATGATCGGGTTGCCGAACGTATTGCCGTTGATGTTGGTGTAATCCGCACCGAGGTTAGCCCGGAACTTGAAGTTTTTCAGGAAGGAGAATTCCGCATACGTACGGCCGCTGAACAAGTTGCGGCGGAAGAAGTTTTCGTTGAGCTCCGTTTCCGCGATGGCGTGACGACCGCCGTATTGCGGGCGGTTGGGCAAGCCCAGGGCGTTCATATTGCCGAAGTCGTACTGGCGGTTGCCGTTGCCGTCCAGCAGGTATTGCCCCGGGTTCTTGGGGTCGTAGGCATAGACCGGGTAAATTGGCCCCATGTAGCGGGAGAAGAAGAAGGGGTTGACGAACGCTGTGTTCGAGCCGGCGTCATCCTGGTTGGAGCGCGTGTAGGTGTACGCCATGTTCAGGCCCATGGAGAACCAGTCTTTCACCCGGTTGTTGTACTGCAAGCGCGCGTTGTAGCGCTCGTAGTCGGAGCGGATGAGGAAGCCCTTATCTTCCAGGTAGGCGAATGAAGCGAAGTAGTTGGAGCGCTCGTCGCCACCGCTGATGTTCGTGTTCAATTCATTGCGCACGCCCTGACGGGTCAGCGGCGTTTCCCAGTTGAGATCTTCCTCTTTGAATACGAGCTGGGCGTTGGGGTTCAACACGCCCTGGGTGCTGACCAGGTCGGCAGCAGCCACGTTGTAGGCGTTGTAGCCCAGCAGGGAAACGATTTGCGCCGATGCGTTGGCGCTGGCTGCTTCCAGGGTGAGCGGGTTGGCGGTGCGCGATACCAAGCTGTTGCGGTACGATTCCCACATGAAGGGGTAGTACTGCGCCGCGTCGAGGCGGTCGTACTCAGGAAGGCCGCGCTGGGAAGAGCCCCGAGTGTATTTCACGTTGATGCGGCCCTGGCCTTTGGTCCCTTTTTTCGTGGTGATCATGATGACCCCGTTGGCGGCGCGCGAACCGTACAGCGATGTGGAAGCTGCGTCTTTCAACACCGTGATGTTCTCAATGTCGTCCGGGTTCAGGTTGGCGACACTGGCGTCGAAGGGGATGCCGTCCACGACATAGAGCGGCGAGTTGGAGGCCGACACAGAGCCAAAGCCCCGGATGCGGATGGCCGGAGTAGAACCCGGCTGCCCACCACCGATGGTGGCCTGGATACCGGCGCCCGAGCCCGCGATAGCCTGGCTGATGTTCGTGATGGGGCGACGGGCGATCTGTTCAGCGCCTACCACCGCGGCCGAACCCGTGAATTTTTCGCGGGTGGACTCGCCGAAGGCCGTCACGATAACCTCATTGAGCAGGGCTGCCGACACTTCGAGCTGTACCTCGACAGAAGTACGCCCGTTGAGCGGGATTTCCACTGAAGTGTAGCCCGTGTAGCTGATGGCCAGCACATCGGTAGCCGGATTAGCTTGAATCTCGAACTTCCCGTCCAGGTCGGTAGCAGTGCCCACCGACGTGCCTTTCACCAAAATGTTGACCCCGATCAGGGGCTCGCCGTCTTCGGATGATGTGACCACCCCTCGCACGACGGACTGCGCCGTCATCGCCATGGCAATCAACAACATCGTTCCTGTGAGTGTAAACCGAAGAAACTTCATACGATGCTTTGTTTAAATTATAAAAGGCTGACAATAAATATCTTGAACCAATTTAAAAGCAAGAAATCACTAAAATGGCAAGTTGCAGGGGAGGGAGAAGGGGAATATTGTTTTTTCCCGGCGGCAAAAATAAAAATAAAATGGATAATGAATAGTATTACTACTGAACATTCCTACTGTATTTGGCCTCAAATGTAGCTAATTTAGCTTTACAGGCTCCCCTTGCTTGTGAAAAGGGGTTGTACAGAAAGTACTTTCTGTACAACCCCCTCGAGATATATCCTATAGACTTGTTGCGCGGGGTCAGCGAGGAGGGAAAAAAGAGTCATTTTTTGTCCACACGAAGGCTTTTTGAGGGAGTATAGCGGTGCTATATGACCGAAAAAAGGCGCAGTGTGGGCGAAAAAGGGTCTTTTTGACCCCTTGATGATTCCCCGCGCAACAAGTCTTATGTTCAGCCTACACTAATCCTGTACGCTGAACGCTTTGTTACCAGCGCGCTTGCGCTCGTGTTCCTTGAGGTATATCTTGCGCAGACGGAGGGACTGCGGCGTCACTTCCGCATATTCGTCTTCCTGGATGTATTCCAGTGCTTCCTCGAGGGTGAAGCGGCGCGGTGGTACGATGCGCATTTTTTCATCGGAGCCGGAGGCGCGGATATTGGTCAATTTCTTGGTGACGGTCAGGTTGATCACCAGGTCGCCGGGGCGGGAATGTTCGCCCACTACCTGCCCTTCGTACACGTCCTCGTTGGGGCCTATGAAGAAAATTCCACGTTCCTGCAGGTTGTTGATGGAGTACGGGATGGATTTTCCCGGCTCCTTGCTGATCAGCGAGCCGTTGATCCGACCTGGGATTTCCCCCTTGTGCGGTTGGAAGGCGACGAATCGGTGGGTCATCACTGCTTCCCCGGCGGTAGCCGTGAGCATGAGGCTGCGCAGCCCGATGATGCCCCTGGACGGGATTTCGAAGCGCATGACCATGCGGTCGCCTTTGGGTTCCATGGAGTGCATCATGCCTTTGCGGCGGGTGATCATTTCGATGGCGCGGCCCGAGACCTCTTCAGGGAGGTCAATGGTCAGTTCCTCGACGGGCTCGTGCAGTACGCCGTCTATGCGTTTGGTGATGACCTGGGGCTGGCCGATCTGGAGTTCGTAGCCTTCGCGTCGCATGGTTTCGATGAGGACGGCCAGGTGGAGTACCCCCCGTCCATAGACCCGCCAGGTGTCGGCAGAGCCTGTTTCTTCCACGCGCAAGGCCAGGTTTTTCTCCAATTCTTTATCCAATCGCTCTTTGATATGTCGGGAAGTGACGAATTTGCCTTCCTGGCCAAAGAAGGGCGAGTCGTTGATGGTAAAAATCATGCTCATCGTAGGCTCGTCGATAGAGATGGGCGGCATGGGTTCCGGGTTTTCGAGATCGGCGACCGTATCGCCGATTTCGAAGCCTTCCAGGCCGACTACGGCGCAGATTTCGCCGG
>CAZSMU010000008.1:0-54556 GCA_964607915.1 uncultured Haliscomenobacter sp. | reverse complement strand
GCGGAAATTGATGTCGTACACGCGTTCAAAGTGTACTATTTCTGTCTAATCTTAGCGGTTCACTTCTACCACGAAATAAATCCCTTCTGCCGGTTCCTTGGCGTTGGAGTTGGCGTTGAGTTCATTTTGCGGATAGATGATGCGTTCCGGGTAGCGGGTTGCCGTAGTCGTGTTCAGTGGAATTTTCACGGCGATGTCGCCATCGCTTTTGCGCAGGCGGCGGGCGTCGTTGAACACTAACCAGGAGTTGAAGAAGGAGACGAAGCGCTCTTCCACGATTTCGCGCAGCAGGGCGCGCACGGGGGCGATTTTGTCGGCGTTTTCCATCCCCCCTGCATCGAAGTCAGCGGCGGCATAGGCGTCGTACTTGAGCGGGTCGGCGGCGACGATTTTTTTGAATGCTTTGCCGGAGGCCAGTACGGCGCGGTAGGCGTTCAGGTATTGCAGGCCTTCCGCAAGTCCCTGGGTGCGGGCGGCGCACTCGGCGAGGGTGAGCTGGTTTTCCGCGTACGAAATCAGCGGCATGGATTCCAGGGAGTTGGCTACGCCCTGGTTGGCATTACCAGTTCTTTCATCTACCAACAGGTAGGTACGGCGAGCGTTCTCCTGTGTTTTGGCGTTGTTGCGGGAGCCGGCTGCAGTCGGGTTGATCAGCGTAGCGATGAGGTAGCTGGTGCGATTGCCCAAATCACCGGCGCGGCTGCCCGAGAAGAGCGTGTACAACAAGTTCTTGTCGCTCAGGTTCGTTGAGCTGAGTGGCTTGAATACCATGTTGTTTTCCACTTTGGAAATCCCTTTCAGTGCGGCGGCGAGCGCTTTGTCGTATTCTTTGCTGAGGGTGAACAGGCGCGCCTTCAGCGTATAGGCAGCTTCCAGCCACTTAGCGTTATCGCCGGCGTAGTAGATATCTTCGGGCAGGCTGCGCTTGGTAGCTGCCGTCAGGTCGGTAATAGCGCCATCCAGCAGGGTCTGGAGCGCGTTGAACACCGAGCGCTGGCTGTCGAACTTTGGATCGGAAATTGCCGGGTTGATGGCTTCCGAGTAGGGTATATCTCCGTATGCAGCGGCCAGAGTACCGATGGCATGGGCTTCCAGGACCTTTGCGATTCCCACGAGCAGCTTATCGTCGGGGGCGATATTGCGGATATGGCGCACCTGGTTGACTACGCCCTGGTAGGTAAACGACCAGAACCCGTTCGATTCACCGGAGGTGAGGTTATACTCATAGAGCGATTTATACAAACTTTGGTATCCCACAAAATGCCCGGACCAGGAAGAAGCGATGCGCTGTTCGTGTCCCAACTGCACCTGGATATTGGCCAACTGGGCTCCCCTCAGGAAGCTCGATGCCGTAATGGCATCAATCGGGATGTTGTTGGGGTCATCGTTGATTCCCTCCACCAAACTTTCACAGGCCGTGAGCGAAAGGCCGATGAGAAAAAAGAAGAATATTTTGAATGGTTTCATGTATTTGATATTTTATAGTGAACTGTAAAACACGCTAAAAGCCGGATAATCGAATCTTTTAGTAGGTGATTTGCAGGGAGAAGAGCAACGAGCGCGTACCCGGGTTGGTGAAATAATCGATGCCGAAGCCATTGTCCACCCCAAACTGGTTGGTATCGGGGTCAATGCCTACGATATCGGTTTTGAGCCAAAGGTTACGGCCGGTAACGGTGAAGACGACGGAACTGAGTTTGGTCGTTTTGCGGAAGCCTGCGCTATTGAGGTTATAGCTCAGGGAGAGTTCGCGCAAGCGGGTCCAGGTAAAATCGCCTATGGCCAGTTCGTTGATGACGGCGTCGCCCAGACCACCTCCGCGGCCGGTGTACCAAGCCTGGTCTAGCAGTACGGGTCCGGCGCCGAAGTCGCTAATATTGCCCCTTATGACGGTACCTGCCGGGAACTCTTTCCCGGTCACATTCTTGAGCGGTTGGGTGAGGGTCACTTCGTTGCCCACGTCGGCGTGGGTACCGAAGTTGCGCAGGATGAAGCGGGTGCGCTCGGCGTAATCGCCGCCCTGGGAGTGTTCGAACAAGACGTTCAGCGTGATTCCCTTCCAGCTTGCGCGCGTGCCCAAGCCCCCGCGCCAGTCGGGGTTGGGGTTTCCGATGACGCCCTGTGTGCCGGCGATTTGCGGAAAGCCGTTGGCGTCGAAATCAACACTGCCATCTGCTTTGCGCTTGATGCGCGTACCCCAGAGTACGCCGAGGGGCTGGCCCTGTACGGCGCGGGAGCTGATGGACTGGGTCGTCAGGTCAATAGATTCCACGCCGAGGATGTCCAGTACTTTGTTGCGGTTGTTGTTCCAGTTGGCATATACGTTGAGGTTGAACGCTTTATTTTTGATGACGTCCACATCGAATTCCAGTTCCAGGCCCCGGTTTTCCATTTTGCCGCCGTTGGTGTAGATGCTGGTATAGCCTGTGGAGGCGGCGGTAGCTACATCGAAGAGGAGGTTTTCGATTTTGTTTTTGTAGTAGGTTGCGGTCAGGCCGATGCGGTCGCCGAGGAATCGGAGGTCTGCCCCGAGTTCCCATTCGGTCTTGATTTCCGGTTTCAGGCCGGGGTTGCCCTGGTTGTTGTTGATGCGGTATCCACCGCCGAACTGGGTACTTGCGAGCGGGTCGCTGTAAGAGGAGTAGGAGAAGCCTGCTTCTGCCAGGGTCTGGAAGCGGTGGGGGGCCGGTTGTACGCCCACCTGGCCCCAGGAAGCGCGCAGTTTGCCAAAGCTGAGGGCCTTGTTTCCGGAAAGCCCCTTGAGTTTTGTAAACTGCCAGGCCAGGTCGAAGGAGGGGTAGAAGAAACTTCCGCTCACGGTAGAAGCGGCTTCCATCGTACCACTCATATTGACGAAGAGTTGCTGGTAGAGGTCGAACGACAATACCCCGTAGCCCCGGTTGGAGCGGACATAGCGCTTGAGGCGCTCGACAGAAGAGGCGTCGTTGCTGCTGTTGAGTGCAGTGATGGGTTCGCGGTAGTCCACCTGAAAGCCGACGAGGCTGGTATAGACCAATGTGCGCTCGCGGTCGTTGTAGTTCCAGCCCAGGGTTGCCAGGAGGTTGATGTCGCGATTCAGTTTGAAGGAGCCCTTTGCGATGGCGTCGAAGTTTACTTCGCGCTCGGAGATATCATCCTGGAACAGCTCTCCGTTGGGAGCGCCGGCACTCAGGATGGGAAAGAAGTACACCCGCTGGTCGGTGTAGGCATCTATGCCTCCTCGTATGGTGAACTTGAGCCAGGACAGGGGATCGATGTTCAACTCCGAATTGAGGATGAAGCGATTGACCTCTGTGGTGCCTTTTTGTTCGTCGGTAATCCAGATTGGGTTGCCGTAGGCTGGGTTGGGGTAGCCCAGGTGCCGGCGGTAGGCGCGGTGTGCGTTGGGGAATGCTTGTCCGGCAGTATTGTAATACGTGCCGACATAGTCGCGGATGTCAAAATCAGGGGAGTTGCGCAGCAGCGCCAGGTAGAGGCCATCAATATTGGAGCTCTGCTGTACCCGGTTGGAGTTCGTGTAGGTATACGCTGCGCGGGTGGACATGCTCAGCCAGTTCGTAAAGAACGTCTGGTTGTTTAGGCGCAGGTTGGTGCGACTGTAGTCGCTGCCCCGGATAATCCCCTCCTGGGCGAGGTTGCCAAAGCTGAAAAAGAAGGTGGATTTATCGGTACCCCCGCTGATGGACATGTCGTTCTGCCAGTACTGTCCGTTGCCGAAAACAGCATCAAAATTGGAGTCGTTGAAGGTTTCCGTCGAGTTCTTCTTGCTGACGGGGTAATAGATGGTTCCGTCGGCAGCTACAAAGCGGTCGCGGTTGGTGACCACCTCGTCGGCGGCGCCGGAGCGCGCAGATATCTTATCGCCCCAGGACTGGCTGGCCGTTGCGCTCCACACGCCGTTGAGGCCCTGGCCAAACTGGTCTTGCAGCGGATGCCGCACGTTGATTTGGTCGAAAGAATACGCACTGGAGTAGGTGATGGTCGGCTTGCCCGATTTTCCTTTTTTCGTCGTGATGACGATTACACCGTTCGCCGCTCTGGAGCCCCAGAGCGAAGCGGCGGAAGCCCCCTTCAGGATCTGGATAGATTCGATATCGTTGGGGTTGAGGTCGTTGAGGCGGCTTTGCTGCGAGACGCCGGCATCCTGGCCTCCGTTGCCGTTGCCGTAAATCGTGGAGTTGCTGATCGGCACCCCGTCCACGATGATGAGCGGGTCGGAGGAGCCCGTAATCGTATTGGCACCCCGGATTTGGATTACGGAACCTGCACCAGGGTCGCCGTTTGAGCGCGCGATGCGCACCCCGGCCGCCTTGCCGCCCAGACCGTTGATGACCCCTGTTTCGCCGGAGCGCACCACATCCTGTGAATTGACCGTGGAGTAGGTCGCGCCCATCTGGTCTTTCTTTTGGGCGAAGCCCAGGGCGCTCACTACGACTTCATCCAATACTTCAGCATCTTCCTCCAGGGTTACGTCAATGACGTTGCGGGCCCCCACGGTTTCACGGATAGTGATATACCCAACAAAGGTAAACTCAAGCACGGCATCTGCGCCGCTTACCTGGACGCTGTACTTGCCATCCAGATCGGTCACGGTACCTGTCGTCGTTCCCTGGACTACCACGTTCACCGCTATCAGCGGCTCCCCGGACTTATCCGTTACCGTTCCGGAAACGGCGCGCTGCCCCCAGGCGCTGACCCCGGCAAACAAGCACATAAACAGTAGAAAAGTAAATTTTTTGAACATAAAAACAAATTTAATATATAAAAATATTTTAAATAATACTTTATATTTTGGAATAGAACGCTGTACAACGGATAGACCAAGTATATCCCGCCACGAGTACGGGCAGGAGGATCTCCCCACATGGGGTAGGTACAGGAAGGGCCGGCATCCGGCTATTGTAAAAGGAAACAGGTAGATGCGGAGTCCCGGGCGGGATAAAAAAGCGGACAAGCGCCTCAAAAATCACATTTTTTTGTAGAAAAATAAAAAAAATGTGATTTTTCGAGCATGGTCACGTCTGCCGTGGAGCTCGGGCATAGGGCAGGCGTGCGACAGGTTCGGCCCGATAGTAGGTGTCGAGGCCGACTACGGCCAGGGTATCGCATGCCTCCGGGTTGAGTTGGCCGCTTTCGGAAAGGGCTTCTTCCGGGGTGTACATATCCTGGACGCGCCCCACGATGAAGATATTGCCGTTGGCGCGGATGAGGTGTTCTTCTTCGAGCAGTAGGCTCATTTTGACCTTAGCTTCCCCGACGAAAGGGGCTGCGAAGCCATTTTTGTATTCAGGGCTCAGCCCGCAAGCTTCGAACTCCGATTGCCGCCAGGGATAATCGGCAGAGGTCTGGTGCGCCTGTTCGAGGATTCCTTCGTGGACTAAGTTGATCGTAAAGCAGCCGCGCGACTTGATATTGTGGTAAGTGTGGCGCGGTACGGTGAGGGGTCGTATCATAAAGCCCAGCATAGGCGGAAAAGAGGATACATGCACCACAGAATTGAAAATAGCCAAGTTGGTGTGCCCTCGTTCGTCAATGGTTCCAATCAAGACCGGGCATTTAAAGCCTGAAATAGAGTTAAAAAAATTGAGGCGGGGCACCCGCGGCATTGCAGCCAAATCGTCAACGGTTCTGTGGATTTCCATGTGCGGTTTACATTTCCTTGAGCAAAGTTTCGATATCTTCCATGAAGCGGTCCACGCTCTCGGGGTCAGTCCCGTCGCAGAAAGAGCGAACGCGGCGGTTTTTGTCCACCAGGATCAGGCGGCCGCTGTGGTCAAAACCGCCTGGGGCATCTGTATTTTCCACGGCTATGCTGAAATAGTCGTTGGCGATACCGTAGATAGAGTCCTTGACGCCAGTGACAAATTTCCATTTTTCGGAGGGTACGCCGAGGTTTTCGGCATATTTTTTTAGCCGGGGTACGGAGTCGTGTTTAGTGTCTATAGTATGTGCGAGCAGCAGCAGGCGGTCTTCATCTTTGAAGCGCTCATAGACGCGCAGCATCTGCTTGGTCACCATAGGGCAGATGGTGGGGCAGGATATGAAGAAGAAGTCCACGACATAGGCTCTTCCTGCAAAGGTCTCCTGGGTGACCGGCAGGCTGTCCTGGTCAATGAAAGAAAAATCGCGCACTTCGTGGTAGATCGTATCGCCATTGACGACCTCGCGATTGCCGAGGATGGGCAGGGGCCCTGGCTCGCGCTTGCCCTGGCAGGCCATCAGGGACCCCAGGCATAAAAGCAATAGAAAGCGGTGCATGGTGAAGACGTTACTGGTATGTGGAGATCAACTTTTTACCACTATCAATCCCGCTGCGGATTTGGACAGCGACCTCGTTTATTTTTTGCTTCTCGGCTTCGAGGTATTGCAGGATAGCCTCGTGTTCCATTTTATCGCGCAATGCCTCCGGTTGTCGGAACGTAGCCATCCAGTCCATCATCCCTTCTTCAGCAAGTGCCATGCGGGTGATAGCGGATTCTATTTCGGTGCGCTCGCTTTCCGTCAGGGTCGAATCGGTGGCGATAACTTGTTTGAGTTGCCCTGCCAGGGTACTCAGTTCCCCCATTTTTGGCATCACGTCATCGTGGATGGCCATGAGTTCGTCCCGAAGGGCATCCTGTTTCTTTTGGGCACAGGATGAGGTGAAGCACAGCAGGGAAACTCCCGCCAGGAAAAAAATAATCCGGTTCATATGCTATTTTTTGTGTGCGGGCTTACCCTGCCTGTATGAGATACATCGTATAGCCGATATACGCCAGCAGGAGCAAAGCACCTTCTGTGCGACTGATTTTGAGATCGTAGGAATGGATGAGCAGTACGACACTGGCGGCGATACACACTAAAAAGTCCACATTGGTGATGCTGCCTATCCCCAGGGGGTTGGTCAACGCACTTGACCCCAATATAAAAAATATGTTGAAAATATTGCTGCCCACTACATTTCCCACGGCGATATCTGCATTTTTCTTGTACGCGGCGACCACGGAAGTAGCCAGTTCGGGGATAGAGGTACCGGCGGCTACTATGGTCAGGCCTATGATGGATTTTGGGATACCGAATCCTTCTGCGATAGATACTGCCCCGCCTACGATGAGCCGTCCGCCCACGACCAGGAGCACCAGGCCTCCCAGCACCATCAGAACCGATAGATAGGGCGAGTATTTGTGTACTTCGTTATGCAACTCGGTGGGAACTGCCTTTTTGGCCATGTCAAAGGTATAGTACATAAAGACGACAAAGAAGCCTAATAAAGCGATTCCTTCCGCCCGGCTGATGCTCGACCCTGCTGCGCCGTCGAGAAGCGCATCGTTTGCCATGGCCATGATCACGACGGCTGCCAGGAGGCTGAGCGGGATTTCCTTCCATACGGTATTGCTCTGTACGGCTAGGGGGAAGATCAGCGCCGAAACGCCTAAAATGAAAAATACATTGAACGTATTGCTCCCGATGACGTTACCCAGGGCGATGTCTGTCTCGCCCTGCAGGGCGGAGAAAAAGCTGACGACAAACTCCGGTGCGGAAGTACCAAACGCCACCACGGTCAATCCGATAACCAGATCGGAGACGCGCATGCGTTTAGCCAAAGAGGAGGCACCTTCTACCAGGAGATTAGCACCCAGCATCACAGCCAGGACGCCGCCAATAAGGGAAAAGATAGCAATCATAGTAAGGGGATACATTTACAAGGATTCAACTCAAAACAGCGCGTCGAAAGGATAGTTTTCAAATCGTTCCAGGATAGCGTGCGACATTTAGCGTTCCCCTTGTTACACTGCGTTTTTTTTCTTTCGTTCGTATTCCAGGATGAAGCCGGCCACGATTTCGTCAATGATGTCCCGGAGGACAGTCTTCTCCATGCGGGCGATTTCCTTTAGCCGGGAGAGTTTTTTTTCGTCAAAAACAATGGTGAGCCTTCGGGTGGGAAATTCCTCGTAGCGCATCTGGCCGGGATCTACGGTGGTGCGGATCAAGCTATCGAGGCCGCTCATGGGGCGGTGGCTTCGCTTTTGGAGGGTTGCCTCCTCCAGTTCGGAGAGTCCCTTGTTTTTGTGGCGGTCAAAAGAATCCTCGAAGGCGACCTGGAGGAGGGACTCCAGGTCGTCGGCAAATTTTTTACCGGCAGAACGCCGCTCTGCTTCTGGCTGATAATCCCTTGCCGGGGAAGAGGGTTCTTTTTTATCCCTTGCCCCTACGCCCTGTGGATTGGGGGTGGATTCCAGCATCTCCTGTCCCAGCTCGGCGAACAAGCTCTCCAGGCCTTCCGTTAATTTCTTTTTGCTCATAGCATTATTTAGCGCCGAGTGCGGCGGGGCTGGTTCGTTCCAGGATTTCCTTGCACAATCCGACATAGTCTTCCGCCCCCGGGCTGTTCGGACTATAGGTAAAGATATCCATGCGCTTGGAGGGGGCTTCTGCCAGTGCCACGTTATCGCGGATCATCGTTTTGAACACAATGTCGCCGAAGTATTTGAGGATAGTAGCTACCACTTCGCGGTTGAGCACTTTGCGGGAATCGTACATCGTAGCGATGACGCCCCCGATGTGCAGATCTTTGTTCAGGCGCAGTTTGACTTTGTCAATGACCTGTTTTATTTTGGCCAATCCCTGGAGGGCCAGGAACTCGGTTTGCAAGGGGATATAGACGATATCACTGGCCGTCAATGCATTGAGCGTAAGCAAACCGAGGGATGGCGGGCAGTCAATGAAGATATAGTCGTAACGGTCGCGCAAGGGTTCTATCAGCTCGCGCAATATCTGCTCCCGACCGGCCTCGTTGATGAGTTCCATTTCCGCTCCGGACAGGTCGAGCGTGGAGATGACGATATCCAGGCCTTCCCTGGACGTATAGGGTATTAACGGTGCCTCTCCCCGAATAGCTTCGTAGATGGTATTGGGGTGCCTCGGTATTCCTAAGGAAAGGGTGAGGTTGGCTTGCGGATCGAGGTCTATGAGCAATACTTTTTTACCCATTTCTACCATGCCGGCGCCGATATTTATGGTGCAGGTCGTTTTGCCTACCCCGCCTTTATGGTTTAACAAAGCAATTACTAGTCCCATGCTGTAAATGGTCTGTTTTTCGACCTTTTATGGCCGTATAAATAGTTGAAAGACTGACAAAAACAGTTCATGTATAAGACTTGTTGCGAAGGGGTCGGAAAGGGGTTTTTGACCCCACCTGGTCTTTTTAGGTAAAAAAGCACCATCAGGCTCCTTCAAAAAAACTTCGTGCAAACAAAAATGCCTCTTTTTTCCTTTTAGCGGCCCTATCACAACAAGGCTATACCTTTCGAAAATAAAAACAGTGTAAATATACCCTTATTTTTACTATTTTACTGCCTTAAAACACCTTTAGCCATGCAGTGGATTATCGTAAGGCGCTTTTTTTGGTTTGCCATTCTTTTTCCGCAGCTACTTCCGGCCCAGAAGGCGGGAACGCTATTCATCATCGGTGGCGGGGACCGTCCGGAGGCTATGCGTCGGGAGATGATCCGACTAGGCGGACTGGACCGGGGCAACTACGCCGTCGTGCTTCCCATGTCGAGTGCGGAGCCGGACAGTTCCATTTTCTATGGACGTCGCCAGTTTCTCGAGTTAGGGGTGCCGGAGTCCAGGCTCAGCGGGTTTCACGTATCCCGTGAGCACTGCCCCCCGCAGCTGCTGGACTCCATCAAAAAGGCAGGGTTGATTTACATTAGCGGAGGCGTCCAGTCGCGCTTTATGGAAGCGGTGAACGGCAGCCCCATACCCGATGCCATACGAGAAGCCTACCGCAACGGTGCCGTCATTGCCGGTACCAGCGCAGGGGCGGCGGTCATGAGCCAGATTATGATTACCGGTGAACAACTGCGCTACCCCGACGATGGCGGGTCTTTTCGGCATGTCGAGGAGGGCAACGTCGAGTTGTCCCGCGGGCTTGGTTTTTTGACAGGTGCCGTCATAGATCAACATTTTGTGTACCGCATGCGGCTCAACCGCCTGATCAACGTCGTACTCGAGCATCCGGAGCTGTTGGGTATCGGCATTGACGAAGCTACTGCTATCGTTGTCCAGGGTCGTTCTGCGCGGGTAGTTGGTGACAGCCAGGTCGTGCTGGTGCGCCACAAGGGCCCGGCGCATCGCGCGGGGCAGCTTTTGGGCAGCAAGGACCTGCGCGTACAAATCCTTTTACCCGGCGACTCTTTTAACCTGAAGTGATATGGAATCTTTTGACTACATCATCGTCGGTGGGGGTGCTGCCGGCTGCCTATTGGCCAACCGCTTGTCTCAAAACTCCGGGCATACGGTTCTCCTGCTGGAAGCGGGGGGAGAAGATAAAAACCCGTTTATCCACATTCCAGCGGCCTTCAATAAGCTGTTTCGGCAAAAAGAGGACTGGGACTACGAAACGCCACCGCAGGAACAAATGCACGGGCGTGCTATGTTTCAGCCGCGCGGCAAAGTACTGGGCGGGTGCAGCAGCATCAACGCGATGATCTACATCCGCGGGCATCGCGAGGACTACGACCACTGGGCTGCCTTAGGCAACCCGGGCTGGGGGTACGACGATATCCTGCCTTTTTTCAAAAAGTCGGAAGCCAACCTGCGCCTGCAGGACGATTACCATGGTACAGAGGGCGAAATGACGATTTCAGACCCCCAAACCCCTCATCTGCTGAGCCGCGTTTTTTTAGAGGCGGCACAGCAGGCCGGCTACCCCGCTAATCCCGATTTCAACGGTGCAAACCAGGACGGCTTTGGGTTTTTTCAGGTCAATATCCGAGAGGGGAAGCGGCATAGTGCGGCATCTGCATTTCTCCACCCCATCCGCCAGCGGCCGAACCTCAAAATACAGACCGATGCGGTGGTAGAGCGGGTCCTGATAGAGGACTACCAGGCTAAAGGGGTGGCGTTTTCCTGCAGAGGCCAATCCTTTCAGGCCCAGGCCAAGCGGGAAGTCCTCCTCTGTGCCGGGGCATTTGGAAGCCCGCAAATCCTCCTCCTTTCCGGTGTAGGCGACGGGGCGCAGCTCCAGGCCATGGGCATACCCGTGGTGCATCACCTGCCCGGGGTTGGCCAAAATCTGCAGGATCATCTCCTCTCGGGGATAGCAGTCACCTCCCCCTACCCGGCCACTCTCGATCGCGAGGGGAAATTTCCGCGTCTTCTCCCCAATCTGCTTCGCTTCGCCCTTGCCCGCTCAGGACCCCTTACCAGTAATGTGGCGGAGTGCGGGGGCTTTGTGCGCTCCCTGCCGGGGCTCAGCGCCCCTGACCTGCAGTTCCACTTCGCGCCGGCGTATTTCCTCCGCCACGGGTTCGACAACCCATCCGGGGCGGGATATAGTTTTGGCCCGACCCTGATTTGCCCGGAAAGCAAAGGGCAGGTATTCCTGACTTCTCCCGACCCTCGCGCGAAAATCGGCATTGACCCTCGCTATTTCTCTAACCCTGCCGACCTGGAAACCCTGTACCGGGGCATACAGATCACGGCTGAAATATTCAAGCAGCGCGCTTTTGATCCCTATCGGGGGCCGGTGTTCCTACCCCATTGTCCCTTGGACGATTACGCACGGGTCTCTGAATTTCTGCGCGAGCATTGCGAAACCCTCTACCACCCTGTCGGTACGTGCAAAATGGGCAGCGACCCGCTCGCCGTGGTAGATGCAGACCTGCGTGTGCATGGTATTGCCGGCTTACGCGTAGCCGATGCGGCCATTATGCCCCGTATTGTGCGCGGGAATACGCATGCACCGACGCTCATGATTGCCGAAAAAGCAGCCGCATTAATCCACGCGCTGTAGTACGGACTCTTCTTGACACGCTCTTAAAAACTTTTTGTATGCTCAACTTATCTGTCCTGCTCGAAGATAGTGCCCGTCGTTACCCGGGCAAAGACGCCTTCGTATTCATGGATACCCATCTGACCTACGCACAGGTCAACGGTGCCGCCAACCAGATTGCCAACGGCCTGCGGGCCAAAGGGATACAGCCGGGCGACAAGGTCGCGCTCACCTGCCTGAACCTGCCGTATTTTCCCATCCTCTATTTTGGCATATTGAAGGCGGGGGCTGTCGTCGTGCCCCTGAGCGTACTGCTCAAGCGGCAGGAAGTGGCGTATCACCTGCAGGATTCCGATGCGAAAGCGTATTTCGCATTCGTGGGAACCCCCGAGTTGCCGATGGGGCAGGAGGCGTACGCGGGCTTTCAGGAAGCACCCGGCTGTACAGAATTTTTTCTGATCATGCCCAAACCGACGGACCCGTCGGCCATAGAAGGTGCCTCCACTATGGGGATGCTGATGGCAGGGCAATCGCCCGTTTTTGCTACCGCTCCCACCCAGGCTGAAGATACGGCAGTGATTATTTACACGTCTGGTACGACCGGCAAGCCCAAAGGAGCGGAACTCAGCCATTCTAACCTGTTGCTCAACGCCGTTCTGTCAGCTGACCTGGTCCAGTCTGGCCCGAGGGATACGCAGTTGATCGTGCTGCCCTTGTTCCATATTTTCGCCATGACGGTACTCATGAATGCCGGTATTTACCGCGGTGTATGCAGTGTGTTGCTTCCCCGCTTCGACGCCGCTGCGGTCGCCGGGCTCATGGTGCAGCACAAAGTGACCATCTTTGCCGGGGTGCCGACGATGTACTGGGGTATGCTACACGGCGGGGTGGACGAAGCGACTATTGAAAAAATCCGCGAGCACCTTCGGGTGTGTGCATCCGGAGGTGCCTCGCTGCCGGTAGAGGTGCTGCGCAATTTCGAGGCCATGTATAAAGTGCCCATCATTGAAGGCTACGGTATGTCGGAAGGTTCACCGGTGGTCACGTTTAACCACTTGGGGCAGGAGCGTAAGCCAGGCAGTATCGGTACCCCGGTATGGGGGGTTGAAGTGATGATTGCCGACGAAAATGACCAACCTTTGCCCCCGGGCGAAAAGGGGCAGTTGCTCTATCGGGGCCACAATGTTATGAAAGGCTATTACAAACGCCCGGATGCTAACGAGGAAACGCTAAAAGGCGGATGGATGCACTCCGGCGATGTCGCGGTGATGGACCCCGACGGGTATTTCTACATCGTGGACCGCACCAAGGACATGATTATCCGCGGGGGGTTCAATGTCTATCCCCGAGAGGTAGAAGAGCTGATGATGCAGCACCCCGCCGTCTCTATGGTAGCCGTCATCGGTGTGCCGAACGAAGAGTACGGTGAGGAGATCAAGGCCTGCGTCGTGCGCAAGGCGAATGTTGAGGTGAGTGCCGAGGAGCTCATGGACTGGACCAAAGAGCGGATTGCCGCCTACAAATACCCGCGGATCATCGAGTTCATGGATGCGCTGCCCATGAGCGCAACAGGTAAGATTCTCAAAAAAGACCTGCGCAAACCGGTATGACGCCCATACAAAAAGACAAAGCACCTGTAGTAGTTATCGGAGCCGGGCCAGCCGGGTTAGCGGTTGCCGCCCATCTGCGACAGCGCGGTATCCCTTTTGTCGTGCTGGAAGAAAGCGAGCGGGTGGGCAGTGCCTGGCACCGCCACTACGACCGCCTGCACCTGCATACGGTCAAAGAGCTCTCCCAGTTGCCGTTTCTACCTTTTCCAGCGCATTATCCGCGCTACGTTCCCCGAAAGGAATTTGCCGAATACCTGGAGGCGTACGCCCGGCACTTTCAAATCCATCCTCGATTTGGAAACGAGGTATTGGAGGTGCAGCGCTCTGGCCAGGGAGGCTGGTCGGTGCGCGTCGGCAATGGCGAAACGATGGAGGGCGCGTTTGTCGTCGTGGCTACCGGAGTCAATCGCATACCGCAACGCCCTGTTTTGCCCGGAGAAGAATGTTTTTCCGGCCGTATTATCCACAGTCAGGCATATAAGAATGGAGACGCTTTTGCGGGAAAAAACGTGCTGGTCGTCGGCATGGGCAATACCGGTGCGGAAATTGCGCTGGATCTGTACGAGCGGGGAGCCCATCCGTGGATATCCGTCCGGGGGCCGGTAAATATCGTACCGCGGGATTTTCTGGGGCGGCCCACTCAGCTCACAGCGCTCAAAGTAGCCAAACTGCCTGTCTGGCTGGGCGACCGCATCGGAAAACTCCTTCGTCGCATCGCGGTGGGCGACCTGAGTAAATTTGGCATACGATTCCCCCATATTGCGCCTGCTGCCCAACTGCGGCAAACCGGCCAGACACCAGTTGTGGACCTGGGTACCGTCGAAAAAATAAAATCGGGTGCTATCCGGGTCGTTCCGGCGATACAGGCTCTCTCTGCGGATGGCGTCACCTTTGTGGATGGCCGCCAACTGCCTTTTGAGGCTATCGTACTCGCTACCGGATATCGGCCCGGACTACCTGATTTTTTGGGGTCTTGCCCCGGATTGCTCGATGCGTACGGCCTGCCCAAGTCTTGTGTGGGCACACAAGAGTACTCCGGTCTCTGCTTTGTAGGCTTTGACAACTATACTGCGGGAGGTATCCTCGGCGTCATCAACCGCGACTCGGAGCGGGTGGCCAATCACATCTGGCAACAACTCCACAGCGCTGTTTGAAGAGCGGCTTTCCCTGCCCGTTGAATCCTATTTTTTGGTAAAGCGAAAAATATATCTGAGTTTTGCAGAAACGATACGCGTATTTACCACGAAAAACCAACGTATGAAAACCAATATTTCTCTCATCCTCAACGGTATCCTAATCGTTGCGGTCGCCTATTTGATGGTAAACCAGTTCAAGTCGGTGGGCGACAAGGCCCCATCCGGCAAACCAGTACCAGACGCTGGGGCCGTAAAGATTGCTTTCGTGAATTCCGATACCCTGTTGGAAAAGTATGGATCTTACCAGGACAAAGTGAAAACGCTGGAAAAAAAGAGCCAGGACGCAGAGGCGGCCTTGCAGGCCAGCGGGCGATCCCTGGAGCGCGAGTTCCTGCAGGCCCAGCAAAAAGTGCAGCAAGGGTTGCTCACTCCTAACCAAGTCCAGCAGGAAGAGCAGCGCCTCACGCAAAAACAGCAGGGCCTCGTTGCCCAGCAGGAGCGCATGGGCAAGCAACTGCTCGAAGAGCGTCAGAAATTGCTCGGCGACCTGGAAAAAGAGGTCAAAGACATCCTCAAAGCCCTGAGGGAAGAAAAGGGGTATGACTATATCCTCAACTACGGCCCCGGTACCGGTGTGCTAATGGTCAACGACCAGCTCGACATCACCGACCTCGTCCTGGAACGGCTCAACAGCGCGGCTGTGAAGGAAGAGGATAAATAGATTTGAGTCGAGGGGTTTGAAAAAAGTTCTTTTTTCAAACCCCTCGACTCAAATCTATTAGACTTGTTGCGCGGGGTCAGCGAGGAGGGAAAAAAGAGTCATTTTTTGTCCACACGAAGGCTTTTTGAGGGAGTATAGCCTAGCTATATGACCGAAAAAAGGCACAGTGTGGGCGAAAAAGGGTCTTTTTGACCCCGCGATGATCCCCCGCGCAACAAGTCTATTTATTGGGGGACATCAATAAGAAGCGCTTCGGCACCAGCCATCGGTAGGCAGAGGGGCCTTTGTGTGCAACCGGCCGCGGTGGCCCCTGCGTTGCAAATTTTTGGCGAATCGCTTTCATGTCCTGGTTCCATTTATCTACCTGTGGCTCGAGGCGGGCGAAGATTTTCTGGATTTCCTTTCCATAGCGCTTCTCTAATTTGGCCAATGCCTCCTGCTGTGGGGAATCGGGTCGGTTGCTTCCCATCCTGGGGCCTCTGCGCGGCCCTGTAGGCCGCACGGCCATGCGGGCTTTGGCCTGGGTGCGCAAGCTGGCGAGCAGCTCGCGGTCTTCTGCGCTGATTTTAGCCTCTAATGCCTTGCGCTCTTTTTGCAGCACGGGCAGAATTTCCTTTTGGGAGTAGGCCTGTATTTCCTTTTGTAGCTCGGAAGGAGGTCGCGGTGCGGGAGGTCTTTGCAGGTGTTGCGGGCCCCGGGCTATCCGGCCGGCACCGGGCCGGCGGAAGTTGCGGGGGCTGTTGCCGAAGGCAGGAGGGGGGGCGATGGGCCGGTGTGGCATAGCATCCCATTTAGCCTGTTGCGCCGGGTCCAGCACGGCGCGCAACTCTTTGCGCAGTTCTTCCATTTGCTTTTGCATGGCCTCTCTGTCCAGTGCTTGTTCCTGGCGCAGGGTCTGGAACCGGGATCGGTACTTTTCCCGGACTTCTTTCATTTTTGACTTTTGGGCATCCGTCAGTTGGAGTGCCTCCATTCTGTCCTGGAGCGGCTGGTTTGGGGGGGCCATACCCCGACCGGGGCCACCTGGCTGGGCGCTAATCGCAGTTGCTCCTGTAGAAAGGAGCAGTGTCAGTGCGAAAAAGATACTTTTTTTCATTGTACTCTGCTTTTGTTTGCTTTATACCAGTGAGACGATACGACGCTCTTCAGGTTAAAACAATAGGCCCAAGATTAACCATTTTTAACCTACGGCACTTTTTCCAGTAAGCAACCCAGCCCTTTTGCCAGGGATTTTTCTCCTTGCGGACTCAGGCTTTCCCCCAACTCCCAGCGGTTGCCCCGCATGAGGAGCAGCCAGGCATCGGGGCTTCGGTCGAAAACGGATTGGCAGAGATAGAGGATGGAGCCAGGCGACAGCGCGTGGGTGGTGAAGGAGGCTTCCGGGGTTGCGGGGCAGGGTTTCAGCAGACAGTCTTGTGGGGCCGTTGTTTTCCAGGCATCGGCGAAGACGACGCAATCGTATTGCGCGCACAGTTCTGCATCTTCGATTTGCAATTGGTAGCGCAAGGCGATATCGCCTGGAAAGCGCCTGGTAGCTTCAAGCGCTTCGGCCAGGGCCCAGCCCAGTCCGTCGTCGCCTCGGGAAGCGTTGCCAATCGCGAGCAAGAGCGTTTTTTTTGAAAAAAAAGGCATAGGGGTTAATCGCGAATTTTTTCCTGGACCAGGTTCCCGGCGGCATCCCAAATTTCCACTTTCAGGGGCATCTCGCCGATGGCATGGGTGGCGCAACTCAGGCAGGGGTCATACGCGCGGATAGCCACTTCTATCCCATTGAGCATACCCTCGGTAATTTCGGGCTGTTTGTGGAGTGTTTTTGCGGCTACTTCGCGCACGGCGCGGTTCATCGGCTCGTTGTTGTGGGTTGTGGAGACGATGAGGTTACAGCGTGTGACCATCCCTTTATCATTGGCTTCGTAGTGGTGGATGAGGGTGCCGCGGGGCGCTTCGATGACGCCGATACCTTCCGAGCGGCGTTCGCCCTTGCGCACGAGGTCGCTGCTGAGCAGGTCGGGGTGGTGCAGGATATCGCGCATTACCTCAGCGCTGTGTAGGATTTCGATCAGGCGAGCCCAGTGGTAGTACATCGTTCGGTTGTTGGGGGCGCCCTGCGTGAGGGCTTTGAACGCCTGCCGCTCACGTTCTGCCAGAGGGGTGGGGATATAGTTGCATAGGTTGACGCGGGCGAGCGGGCCTACCCGGTTCCATCCATTTTGCCGGCCCAGGTGGGTGAGATAGGGGAACTTGAGGTATGTCCAGCGCTCGACGCCTTCGGAGAAATAGCGTCGGTAGTGGTCATCGGGTACATCGGAGAGGGTTACATTGCCTTGGGCATCTATGGCCCGCAGGCGTCCGTGGTAGAGTTCCATTTCCCCGTGCTGTCCGACGAGACTCAGGTGGCCGGAATCGTACACGGCGAAGTGGTCGAGGAATGCGCTGTGCTGTGCGTGGTATCCTTTCAGGAAATCCAGGGTTTCCTGCGACCATTCGATCATGGTATCTATGGAAGGCAGCGTTTTGCCGTCTATGAAGTAGTCCCGTTCTTGTTCTGTGAAGACTTTATACACCCCGCCGGGTACTGCTGCGATGCCGTGGATGCGTTTCCCGGCTACGGCCCGGATGATTTCCTGGCCGTATTTGCGCATGAGGATACCCTTGCGGGCCAATTCTTTATTGGCGACGGCCAGTGCAGCTACGTTGCGCTGCCCGGCGGGCGCATCAATCCCAAAGAGGAGGTCAGGTGCAGCCAAGTAAAAGAAGTGCAGGGCGTGCGACTGGAACATTTGGCCGTAGTGTGCCAGGCGGCGCTGTAAATTAGCCGCTGGGGAAAGATCTTCCGGTTCGAGGCCCTCGAGGCGGTCCACGGCTTTGGCAGCGGCCAGGTGGTGGCTCACGGGGCATATCCCGCAGAGCCGCTGCACCAGGGCCGGTACTTCCCAGTAGGGATGCCCCTGGATAAAGCGTTCGAATCCCCGGAACTCGACGATGTGGAAGCGGGCCTCCGACACCTGGCCTTCGTCGTCCAGGTGCAGGGTTACCCGCCCGTGGCCTTCTACCCGCGTGACGGGGTCAATGACGATTTTCTGTCCCATCAGTCGTATTTGAATTCAGCGTGAAGAATGGAATAATCGGTGCCCAGGAGGATGTTCTTTACCACTTTCCAGATATGGCTGGCATCGGGCGGGCAGCCCGGGATGTAGTAGTCAATGTCCACGATATCGTTGCATCCATAGACGCGATCCAGTATTTCGGGCAAATCTTCGTGATAGGGGATGACTTTCCCGGACTCCTGATCGGCCGTGGCCCGGCCGTATGCTTCGTCTAGGCACTCGTCGAGCGGGATGGTGTTGCGCATAGCAGGCAGGCCTCCCCAGATGGCGCATTCGCCCAGGGCGATCAGTACATCGCAGTTTTCGCGGAAGGCGCGCAGTACTTCGATATTTTCATCGTTACAGCAGCCTCCTTCGATAATCCCGATGTCGCAGCGCTTGCTGAAGCGCTTGATATCGGTGAGTGGGGATTTATCGATTTCGACCCATTCGATGATGTCCAGGAGTTCTTCGTCTATATCGAGCAGCGACATGTGGCAGCCGAAGCAACCTGCCAAGGAGGTAGTGGCAATCACCTTTTTGGCTTGGCCGGGCAGTAGGGCGGCAGGCGGGGTGGGATTCGGCTGCACCACCACTTCGGCGGCGTCTTCCAGGTCGTACTTTCGTTCACCGCGGGGGCGTGGCTGGCTCTTTCCGCGCACCAGGATTGCCCCGACCGGGCAGATATGCATAGCCTGCATCGCTTGTGCTTCGCTGAGGCGCGCTTCCTGTTCGTAGTCTACCTGCACGACCGTTTCTGCGCCCCGGTTCAGGTAGCTGAACACGGGGTATCCACCGTCGGCATGCACTTCCTCGACGCAGCGGCGGCAGAGAATGCAGCGGTTATGGTCCACCACGAGACGCTTGGGGCGATAGTCTATCAAGCGGTCGAGGAAGAGGTGTGGAAATCGCGTGGAACTTACGCCCATGCGATAGCCCAGGCCCTGGAGGTCGCAGTCGCCGCTTTTTTCGCAGGCAGGACAAAAGTGGTTGCCTTCGGCGAAGATCATTTCTACCATGGCCTTGCGAACATCTTTGAGTTCAGGCGTCTCGAAGTCAACGCGCATCCCTTCGCGCACCTTCGTCGTGCATCCGGCCACGTCGCGGCCATCTGCTTTGACGACGCAGACGCGGCAGGCTCCCAGAGGGGGGTCAATATGTTCGTAATAACAAAGGGAGGGGATATGTACCCCGTTGGCCTCGGCAGCTTTGACGAGGTTCTGGCCTTCCGGAGCCTGGCAGGGCTTGCCGTCTATGGTGAAGGATATAATTTTTTCGCTCATAGCTCGAACGTTGGATGGGTTATCCTGCGGATTTTCGCAGTTGTATAAGTCTACTATTCGCCGGCAGCATCCCGGTAGGCTTCCAGGGCTTCTTCCATAAGGAAACCTTTTTCCCGGCCTTTTTCCAGGACGAGCTTTTGGAAGTAGTCTGGGTACTGATCCATCGCGCGGATGAGGGATTGGGCGGAGGCTTTTCCCAAGCCACAGCGGGAAGTGACGCGCATCAAGTTTCCCCATTGGCGGATTTCCTCCAGGTCGGCGCTCCTTCCCAGACCCCGGCTTATTTTTTCCAGTTTGCGGCTCAGGATAAAGTTCCCGGCGCGGCAGGGCGTACAGACCCCGCACGATTCATGTTTGAAAAAAGTCGTAAAGTTGGACAAGATGCGGAGCAAGTCGCGCTTTTGGTCAAAGATCATGACGGAGCCACCACAGGGCAGGTCTTCGAAGCAGATACGCCGATCTTTTTCAGTCGGGGCCACACCGATACCCGAAGGGCCGCTAAACTGGATGTAGCCGGTGTCCCGAGCCCCTGCGAGGTCCAGGAGTTCCCGTACGGTCATGCCCCATTCGATTTCATAGATGCCCGGTCTTTCGCAGTCGCCGGCCACGCTGAGCAGGCGCGTACCCGGGCTTTGGGCTGTTCCCAGGCTTCGGTAGGGGCTTGCGCCGATTTCCAGTACCCGCGCTGCTGCCGACAGCGATTCCACATTATTGACGACGGTGGGAAAGCCCAAATAGCCCCGTTCGACCGGAAAAACGACTTTCGTCCAGGGCTCGCCCCGCCGGCCCATCAACGATTCGAGCAGGGCGGTTTCTTCCCCGCACACGTAAGCCCCCGCCCCGATTTGGATGCGGATATCGTAGTCGAATGGTTCGAGGGCGGGAATATGTTTTCCCAACCAGCCCATTTTGCGGTATTGCTCGATGGTAGCTTCCAATAGAGGGAGCAGGTAGCGGTACTCGGCGCGCAGGTAGAGGATACCCTGGCGGGCCCCGACGGCATACCCGGCGATAATCATGCCTTCAATCAGCAGCCCCGGCACGAGGGAGAGGATAGCCCGATCTTTGAACGTACCCGGTTCGCCCTCGTCGGCATTGCAAACCACGTAGCGGGTGGGGGCTTCGTGCGAGCGGCAAAGCTTCCATTTTTCGCCTACCGGGAAAAAAGCGCCGCCCATGCCGCGCAGGCCGGAAGCACGTACTTCTTCGACCACCTCTTCCGGGCGAAGGCTTTTCAGCTGCTCCAAAGAGCGGCCCGGCGTATGTTCCCGGAATAAGACGGCTTTATCCCCGGGGGGAATGTAGCGCACCTGGTTTTCTACCCGGTCCGCCAACTCAGGTACGGGTACCCCGGACTGAAGGGCCTTGATAATGCGAAAAACCTTCTCCGGTGTAAGGCGGGTAAACGGGTGGAAGTTGATCAGGGCAGCCGGTTCCTGGTCGCTCAGCCCGATACAGGAGGTATCGTATAAGCCGAAGACTCCTTTTCGGTCCACTCCGTTCCAGGGGGCTCCGGTAGCTTCCTGGAACGCTTTTCGCAGTTCTTCAAACCCGTTGCACTCGCTCAGGATGCTGCTGTTGAGATAAATAATGTATTTACCCGCCGGTTTGCGATGAAAAAAGTGGTAAAACGTACACACCCCCTCCACGTCAATAAAGGGCATTTCCAGGCGTTTGGCGATGGCGGCGATATCCTCATCCGCCAGGAAGCCTTTGGCATCCTGACAGGCCCAGAGTAGGTCGAGCAGGGGGGGATGATTTTCAACCGGAGGCATTTGATGTATTATTTTGTTTTTTATAAAAAATAAAAATTATATTCTAAAATTATATTTTTTTGACATTGAAATGTACTTTTAAAAAACGAATGAATCTGGTTTAAAAATACGAAAATTTTGTTTTTGATGCAAATTTCCATATTAGACTTGTTGCGCGGGGTCAGCGAGGAGGGAAAAAAGAGTCATTTTTTGTCCACACGAAGGCTTTTTGAGGGAGTATAGCGGCGCTATATGACTGAAAAAAGGCATAGTGTGGGCGAAAAAGGGCCTTTTTGACCCCTTGATGATCCCCGCGCAACAAGTCTATTTTAAAGCAGGATGATTTTGGTCACTCCAAGGTTCTGTCAACGCGGTTTAGGGCCGGGAGGCACATGGGTACGCAGGAAGGTACTGGCCAATTTCGACAGATGCGCTGAGGTGCCGGGCCCTTCGGAGATACCGTGGGTGCGGTTGGGATACGGCATAACCGAGAAGAGTTTGCCGTGGCGTACGAGTTCGTTGATCAACATTTCGGTATTTTGGTAGTGCACGTTATCATCACCGGTCCCGTGGATGAGGAGCAGGTTGCCTTCCAGATTTTTGGCATGGGTCAGGGCGGCGCCGGCGTCGTAATCGCTACCGCTTTCGAGGGGTAGCCCCATATAGCGCTCGGTATAAATATTGTCGTAGAGCCTCGAGCTGGTGACCGGGGCGATAGAGATACCGGTTTTGTATATTCCGGGGTACTGAAATAGGAGGTTGAGGGTACTCGAGCCACCGCCGCTCCAGCCCCATACGGCTACGCGGCTGGTATCCACAAAATCCCATTTCAGGATTTTTTTAGCGGCCATGGCCTGGTCGCGGATATTGAGTTGTCCAATATTGCGGTAGATAGACTTGCGCCATTCGCGGCCTTTGGGGGCGGGTGTGCCCCGGTTATCGAGGGAGATGTGGATATAGCCATCTTTGGCCAGGTCTCCGTCATAGACAAAGTCGTTAGCGGCGCCGTAGCTATCGTCCACGGTTGTCGAGGCAGGTTCTCCATAGACCATGAACACGACCGGGTATTTAGCGTTGGGGCTGAAGTTATCGGGTTTGACCATCCAGCCGTCCATTTCGACCCCGTCGTCGGTAGTCACTTTGAAGTAGGAGATGTTGCTGCTCTCTTTTGCCTTGGGGTTTATCTTTTTGCTGATATCATCTTCCGGTTTGAGGGGTTGGTGTGCGGGCAGGGCCACCCATTCGCGCAGGGGGGCGGTGTAGTAGTTAGAAAACGTATGGCGGGCATATTTCCCATTTGGGGAAATGGCATAGCTGTGCGTTCCCTGCTGGTCGGCTGGGGAAAGCCGCACGGCCTCCCCGCCGGCAAAAGGAATGCGGTATAGATACTTCTGGGTAGCATTTTCCGGTGATGCGTAGAAATATATCCAGCCATTGGCTTCATCTATCAGCAGGGTTTCGATGACGTCGTAGGGGCCATTGGTGAGCAGTTTTTCCGAGCCGTCGCGGGCCACGCGGTACAGATGGCGCCAGCCATCCCTTTCGCTGGTCCAGATGAAGGCCTTCCCTTTTTCGACCCAGTCCCAACCGGTGACGGTACGGCTCCATTCGTTGATATGGCTCACCCATGCGGCATCCGATTCTCCGTAAAAGATTTTGGATTCGCCGCTTCTGGCGTCGCATAAAAGGAGTTGACTGAGGTTTTGCTTTCGGTTGAACTGCTGTACGACAAGCGATTTGCCGTCGGGTGTCCACTCCATGCGGGGCAGGTAGTTTTGGCTGGGATCTCCTTCGATTTTCATCCAGGTCGTCTGTCCTTTTTCGACATCAACCACGCCGATGCGCGCCGGAGAGGGTGGGTCGCCTGCTTTGGGGTATTCTACTGGTACGATGCTGCTGTACACCGAGTCGGTTGTATTGAGCATATAGTAGTCGCGAATGGCGTTCGCATCTATTTGCCAGTACGCGACAGACTTGCCGTCAGGCGACCAGCGAAACCCATCCCGGATGGCAAATTCCTCCTCATAGACCCAGTCGAAGGTACCGTTGATCAGCTTTTTCGTACCGTTGGTCGTCGTCAGTACGCGGGCTTGCCCACTCGCCAAATCTTCTACATACACATTGCGCTCGCTCACATAAGCGACCTTAGTGGCGTCGGGGGAAAACTTGGCAAACATGAGGGAGGACGCCGGTCGCTCCACGCCAATCTGTTGTATTTTGCGGGTTTTGCGGTCGAGTACCCAGTAATCGCCGCGTGTGCGGTAGCGCCACACCCGCATGCTGCGGGTGTAGAGCAGGATTTTATTCCCATCCTCGCTGAACTGGAAGTCTTCCGCCTGGATAGGGATTTCCTTTTTGTCGGGCACGAGCATATCCATGCTCACAATTACTTCCCGTTTGAGCTCGGGCAGGGTGTATTGCGCGATACTCGACTGTTCGAGCTGGTAATAGCTGTTCCCGTCCTTGGCCCATTTGAGATTTTGGGTCCAGGCTGCAGCGGCCAACAGGTTCAGCGACAGGAGCAGCAGGAGGCTCCTCAAGGTCTTCATGCGAATCATAATAGATAGACTTTTGTAATCAGGAGGGGAAAATAAGGAATAATCCGGGATAAAAGTCCTGTTTTTTTCTATCCTCGCTGACCCCTCCCCCAAGTTTATTATTTTTGCAGACTATGGCGTCGCACGATACATTCACGATCCACCTTCCGCAGTTTGAGGGGCCGTTCGACCTGCTCTTGTTTTTCATAGAGCGGGACGAGTTGGATATTAACGACATCCCTATCGGAAAGATTACGGATGACTTTTTGGATTATCTCCACCAGATGGAGCGGCTCAACATAGATTTGGCGAGCGAATTCATCCTGGTAGGTGCCACGCTGTGCCGTATCAAGGCCCGCATGTTGTTGCCCCGCAAACAATTCGACGAGCAGGGCAAGGAGATTGACCCCCGGGAAGAGCTCGTGCAGCGGCTTTTGGAGTACAAGCGCTACAAAAGCGTACTGGACGAGATGCGGCAGATGGAGGAGTCGCGCTCCCTGCGCGAAGTCCGCGGTAACGTCAGCGATGAGTTGCAGCGCCTCGCCTCTCGTGCATTGGTAGATTCCGAGCTGGAATCGCTGACCTTGTTTCGTCTGCTGCGCTCCTTTGAGCAGATCATGGCCCGTTTCGAGCAAGGCCCGCCGAAAGCCGTGCACCAAATCGCTATGTTCAACTACTCCATCGAGGAACAACAGGCCCGTATCCTGGAGTCGGTCGTTGAAGGAAAGCGCCTGGACTTCCGCGGTTTGTTTGGCCATTGTGAAAACCGAATCCACGCCATCATCACCTTCCTGGCTTTGTTGGAGCTGCTCAACCTCGAAAAAGTAGCCCTGGTGCAGGGAATCGGGGAGAATAATTTTTGGGTGGAAAAAATAAGAGAGCCCCACCCCGAGGAAGAAGAGTAGGCTTCCGTTCCCCGGTTTGAAATCGTATTTTCGTCCCTTTTACAGACCACCCTAATCAATCACTCGCATTCATGAGACTTCGCGCGTTCTTCACTTTGTTAACCCTGGCCCTGTATAGCACTTTAGGGGCGGCACAAGCCCTCCCCCATGACCCCGTTCTCCTCAAGCGTATTCAGCAGCCTCTGCGCATAGACGGCAAGGTAGAGGAGGCCGACTGGTTCCGCGGGACGCCCGCCCGGGATTTTTGGCTGAACTTCCCCACGGATACAGCCCGGTCGGATGTCAAGACAGAGATCTATATGGCCTATGACGAAACGACGCTCTACATCGGTGCCATTTGTTATTCTATCGGGAACCGATACATCATCCCTTCCCTGCGCAGGGACTTCCGCGCCGGGGGCAACGACAACCTGACCCTTGTGTTCGACCCTTTTCGCGATCGCACCAACGCGTTCGTCTTTGGTATGAACCCATACGGCGTAGCCCGGGAAGCCCTCATCGCCAATGGCGGGCGCGACTTCACCGACTTCAATGAAAACTGGGACAATAAGTGGGTGGGCGAATCTTTTATTGGCGAGGGGTTCTGGTCTTGTGAACTGGCCATCCCGTTCACGACTCTCCGCTACAACGAGGGCGAAAAATTCTGGAACTTCAATGCCTATCGCTTTGATACCCAAACCAATACCCGAACCTCCTGGAACCGGATCCCCCAGAACCAGCTGATTATGAGCCTGGCCTACATGAGCGGTATGGAATGGGAAGAAGCTCCAAAAAAGAACGGCGCTTCCATCGCCGTCATCCCCTTTCTCTCCGGTGGACTGAACAAAGACTTTGAAGCCGACGGGCCTCTGGAAAATACGGCCGGCGTCGGTGGCGATGCTAAGCTGGCAGTCACTCCTTCCCTCAACCTCGATCTTACGTTCAATCCCGATTTTTCCCAGGTCGAAGTGGATCGGCAGGTCATCAACCTGGACCGATTTGAAATCTTCTTCCCGGAGCGGCGGCAGTTTTTTCTCGAAAATGCCGACCTCTTCGGCAGCTTTGGCGACCCGCGCATCAATCCTTTCTTCTCTCGCCGCATCGGCATTGGAAAAGACCGCGACGGCAATAATATTCCCGTGCCCATCCACTATGGTGCCCGTCTCAGCGGCAAGCTCGACAACAACTGGCGGGTAGGACTGCTCAACATGCAGACGGCCCAAAACGTCGAGCAGAATATCCCCAATGCCAACTACACAGTGGCAGCCCTCCAGCGCAAACTCTTCAGTCGCTCCAATATCGGGGTAATCTTCGTGGATAAGGAGGCGTTTACCCGACGCGACGATATCAGCGTGGCGCAGCGCTACAACCGGGTACTGGGCATGGATTACAACCTAGCCTCTTCCGACAACCGATGGAATGGGAAGGTCTTTTTTCATCAGAATTTCTCTCCCGACAACACCTACCGGGGCGGCGATAAGTTTGCCCACGGCGCTGCGCTGGAACTCCGCGAACGCGACTTTGGTATCCGCTACAGCCATCAGTGGGTGAAAGCGGGTTACGAGCCGGCTGTTGGCTTTGCCCCGAGAACGGATTACTTCCAGGTCAGCCCTGTGTTTTCCTTGTTTTTTTACCCCAAGAACAAAAAAGTGGTCAACCAGTACAGCATTGGCCTGCAGCCCACTTCTTTCTGGAAACCCGGCTTGGGCAATACCGACCGCGAAATCCGGCTCTTCGTGGAAGGCGACCTCTCCAACACGGCTATGTTCAACCTCGGTATAGTGCAGAACTACATCTATCTCTTTGACGATTTTGACCCTACGCAGACAGATTCCAGGCCCCTGTTGGCGGGCAGCAGCTATCGGTTCGTCGCTCTGGACGGCATGTTCATGTCGGATAACCGCAAGAAACTGTTTTGGAGGCTAATGCCCTATGTCGGGCAATACTTCAACGGGTTCCGCGCCAGCGCGTCGGGTGGTCTGACCTATCGGTACCAGCCTTACGGCTCGGTGGAGATGAACGTCAATTACAGCTATATTGACCTGCCCAGGCCCTACGCCAAGGCGCAGCTCCTGCTCATCGGCCCCCGCATTGATCTGACGTTCAGCAAGAGCCTGTTCATGACCACCTTTATCCAGTACAACAACCAGATTGATAACGTGAACATTAACGCGCGCCTGCAGTGGCGATTCGCCCCGGTTTCTGATTTCTTCCTGGTATTTACCGACAACTACGATTCGGGCAACTTCGCGGTCAAGAACCGCGCCGTCATCGCGAAACTCACCTACTGGCTGAATCTATAGACCTACGGGGTTGCGCAATAAGCCCTAAAAGTCGAAGCCCAGCGCCACATGGAGCTTAGGCGTTTGTACTTTGCGGGTTTCGAGCCCCCAGCCATAGTCCACGCGGATGAAATACCCGAAGATTACCGAGCGGATGCCGACCCCGTAGCCGGCTACGATGGGATCGCGGTAGTAATTGACGGTGACGAAGATGAACTCTCTACCGGCTCCTCCTTCTGTATAAACACTGGTATTGAGGGGGTTATCGGCCCGAAAAGGACTGGGCCCTGCCCAAGCCGTTCCGATATCGAAGAATCCGATTGCCTGGAAATTGCGGAGGAAACCCGAGTTTAGCTGCCGGGACAGGTATCGAAATACCGGGACGCGAAGTTCGGTGTTCATCAACACGTAGGAGTTTCCATTGCGAATATTGATGGGGAAGCCCCGCATATTTGCCGCCAGGGTCTGGAAAGCGAAATTCCCGGGCGGGGCAGTTATCTCGTCGTTGTTTTCCGGCAGCAGCCAGTTATCAACCCCGCCGAGGTAGTACAAGATTTTTTCGCTTCCGAAAGAGGTCATGCCTGCCAGGCGGGTAGCCAGGATGGAGTGTTTCAACACCGGATGGTAGTAGCGCGCATCAAGGCCGAGCACACCCAGGTACCCATCGTCCAGCGAGAATCCATTTTGCCCGTTTTGGGAAAAGCTGAACTTCTTCATGCCCTCTGCGAAAAGTCGCATCCGGCCGCCGACGCGTAGGTTCAGCGCGGTCTCGACGGTATTGTCGAACACATATTCCAGGCGTAGTCCGACGCGCTGCTGGGTTTGGGGGCGCGTATTGAGGGAGTTGCGGTCGGTAGCGAGTTGTGTGAGCCGGTCCTGGCGCAGGCTCGCCGTAGCGCGCAGGCTCTGAAAAATATCCAGGGGGTAGCGCAGGCCGTACTGGCCCAGGAGGATACTGGCCTCGCTGCGTTTAGGGACGGTAAACTGCACGGGCTGGGTACTGCGCAGATTTTTGTTGTAAAACGCGAAACGCTGGTCCAGGCGGTTCTTTTTTTGATCAAACACGACGAAGTATTCCGCGCCGTTGAACGAGGTCGGCACCCGCACCCCTGCTTCGAGTTCGTAATCCTCGAACAGGTCTTTGATATTGGCTTTCATCAGCAGCCCTGCCGGCGGGGGTGAAAACCCGTTGGGGTTGCCGGCGAGGTTATCGAGCCCTTCAAACAAGAGCGTATTATCCACTTGAGTGGTCACGCGATCGGTATGGAAAGATATCCGGTAGGGGGTGATTCGCGTGGTATTGATGCGGTGTAAAGGTCGCTGTGTACCATAAATCGCCCCCGCGTCAAAAGTGGGAAAAGCCGTTGTGAAAAGGGGGGGCGGGGGTTCCGGGCGATTTTCTTCGATCACGACGGCTGCAGAATCACCCAGTGTTTTGAGGGAGCTGTGTTGCGGCAGGCCGAAGGCGGTCTGGAACAAGTACCCTTCTGGGATTTGCACGGTATCGCGTTCTACCAGGGGATTCCTGGTAGAATCTGCTGGTACGGGCGATGCGGGCAGGGCTACATCTTCCTGGATTCGGAGGCTATCCTCCGGCAATTTGGAAAATTGCCGGCGCAGGTGCTGGAAATACGTATCCCGCGGGCGCTGCCGCGAGTCCATTTGCAGGGGTCCCGGGTAGGCAGTATAGGTGTTCTGTTCCGGTATGAGTGCGATTTGCCGTCGGGCGTCTGGTGCGGTGTGCAGGAGAATGGTATTGCGGCTGTAGTTCGTTTCCACGAAGTTGACCGCCCTCTGCCGGATGACTGGTACGGTCCAGGAAGTATCTATGCGGGCGGTATCCAGTTCATCCATTGGCGCGTCGGCGCGCAGCACGATTTCCGTACCGTCGCTAAACACGATATTCCGGTCAAAATGGTGGATATAATCTTCCAGGTAGCCGCTTTCCTGGTTGTATATGCCTGAGCGGTCGCTCAGATAGGTGTAGTAGAGCGTATCTATAGCCGCCGGGCTGCGCTCGTTGGCCAGGGGGGTACGCGTGATGCGCACCATCTCGCGGGCATTGTCTTGCAGCGGCAGGTAGAACAGGTCGAAGGTATTTTCCGGCAGCGTGGAGTCTTTGCTGGGCGGGGTGGCTGCGAGCAGGCTATCTTTGCGGTTGGACGCGAAGAGGATGCCCTTTTTGCCGCGCAGGTTCACGAATACCGCGTCGCGGTCGTCGTATAGGTCATTGGTCAGTTTACGGCTTTGACGGATGCGCGGCAGGTAGAGGAACAAGTCGGTTTGGCTGCTCGTCGTACCGGATAAAAGCAGGGTATTGGGGTCTGTAAAGTCCATGGAAAAGACGCGCTGGTAGGTTTCGTCCAGCAGGTCGAACTGTGTTTTGCCTGTGCGGAGGTTGTAGGTTCCCATGCGCAGATCGTCGCGGAACTCATAGATGAAGGACAGTTCGCTGCGGTTGGGGTTCCATGCCAGGAGCGGGTAATTATAGTCGGTGGCCTGGAGGGGGTTTCGCTGCCCTCCCCTGAAAATAGTTTTGGCCTGGTTCTGCTGCAGGTCGAATACCTGGATGCGGAAGCGCCCCAGTTTGTTGAGCGCATAAGCTGCCCGCTGGCCGTCGGGATGGAGTTTCAGTTGGGTCAGGGGGTAGTGTTTAGGGTTTTTTATCTCCAGCGGAGTGCCCTGGGGCGTTTCCCGTCCGCGCAGGTCTTCCTGGTAGCGTTTTTTGAAATACGATTCCCATCCGGCCACAACGGTCGGGTAGGTGACGCCCATGACGTAGAGGAACCCACTCTCTACGCTTCGGTTGATGCGGGTGAGGTAAAGCAGATTGGATACGGTGGTGCGCCCGAAATTTTCGGCGATGTAGTACCACAGGGCATGGCCGGCGAGGCGGGGGTTTTCTTCTGCGAGGCGGGCGAAGCCGCGGTAACGGCGGGCGTTCATAGCCTCGCGCAGTTGATTGTCGAGGGTAGTGTTCCAGGCTTCGCCTGCATAGGCTACGAGGCCTTCTTTGAACCAGGTCGGGAGGTTGAGCATGACGGCGTTCTGCACTACTTCCTGGATATTGGCGCCGAAGAGCATGGTGTTCAGATAGACGGAGGCTATGCCTTCCCGGATTTGCCGCCTAAGTTGGGCGTGGTCGCCATCGTAATAGACAAAGATGGTATTGCCTACTATTTTGGTCTGCCCTGCCACGCTGGTGAATGCCTCCTCCGATCCTATATTGCTCTGCTTGAAGTCCGTCACATCGGTATAGGCGATGATTTGCACTTTCTCGTTGATGCGGTGCTCCAGCAGCCCTTGAATTTCGGAAAAGTCATACTCGGCCAGTTGGGCGACGGTATGGCCTATATTGCGGGATTTCCCGTACCAGTAGATATAAAAGTTATCGCTTTCGTACTGTAGCCAGTCTTCGAAGTCGCGGTGGTACTGCACCCGGTTTTTGCCAAACTCCACCTGGGTGCCTTGCGCCAGGACGGCGAGGGGGAGGGATAGAACCAAGACAAAGAAAGAGAGTTTGTACATAGTCCGATTTTGAAGCCGCTTGTTGCCATGCTCTTGGACTTGTTCCAGAGGGAAATGAAAAAACGCAGCCTCCTGGAACAAATCTATTGCAGATAGCCGATTTACGAAAAAAATGGCAGACCATCCGAATTTAGCACGGATATTTTTCAGCCGGTGTATGGTTTTTGCCATAATTCACCGATTTTTGAGGCCGTACAACCACAAAAAAGAGTGTTTATGATTCATGTCGCCTGCTTTACGTTCAACCCTTTCCAAGAGAACACATACTTGCTCTACGATGACAGCGGGGTCTGTGCCATTGTTGATCCGGGTTGTTGGAACAGCGCTGAGCAGGGGGTACTTCTGCGTTTTATGGAGGAAAAATCGCTTCGCCCAGAGCGTCTGATCAACACGCACTGCCATATTGACCACATACTGGGAAACCGATTTGCCGCTGAAAGGTTTGGACTGGAACTCGAAATACACACTGGGGAGTTGGGTATGCTGGAGCGCGGCCCCCAAGTGGCAGCTATGTACGGGATTCCCTATCCGGATTTGTCGCCCCTTCCTGGTCGGTACATTGAAGATGGCGACTGGATTTCTTTTGGGGATGCCCGTTTGCAGGCCATCCTGGCTCCCGGCCATTCGCCGGCCAGCCTTTGCTTTTATGCGCCCGACGACGGAATCCTCCTGGCGGGGGATGTGCTTTTTCAAGGCAGTATAGGTCGCACCGACCTTCCTGGTGGGGACTACGATACCTTGATAGAAAGTATCCACACACGCCTCCTTCCGCTACCCGACGCAACGGTCGTCTATCCGGGGCATGGGCCGGAAACGACAATAGGTGCCGAGCGGACCTCTAATCCATTCCTGGTTTGAAACAGGGGGTTTTCCGGCTCTGTGCGCTAGGTCTGATTTTTCTTGGGGAATGTGTGTAGAAAGGCTTCTCGCTAAGCCTTCGCAATAATTCTGATACGATTTTAGCACGCATCGGGAATCCATTTTTGCTTTGCGAAAATGGATTCCCGATGCGCGTTAAAGAAACATTTCTTGCCGGAGGCGAAGAAAGGAACTTTTGAATACTCCTGGTTATTTCAGCGTAAAGCGCAGCCTTGTGAAGAAGTATGCGCCATTGAAGCCGAACTGTTGTACCCTGCGGGAATACACGAAGCGGCCCAGGCTGAAGTTATTGGAGTGGACGTGGCGATCCTGGTAGGTATCGAAGATATTGTTGCCGCCCACGGTGAAGACCGTTCCTTTGAGGATCTCATAGCTCAGGGTGAGGTCCACGATCGTGTGGGGGTTGAAGGTCTGGTCCAGGGTCTCGCGCTTGCCGGTGAGTGCGTTTACAGGCCAGGTATCCGGTGCATTGGGGTTGATGGTCGGATCCAGGAAGACTACTTTCCCGAAGTTTACGGCGCGTATCATGGCAGAGAATTTGCCGTTGCGGTAGTTCACCATGGCGCTGACCTTATTTTGCGGGTTGGCCACTTCGATGCGGCTTTGGTCTTCGCGGTTGAAGTAGTTGCCGATTTGGTTGGTCTGAATCAGGATGGGGGAGGCTTTGATGATAGCCTTTCCGTTGTCATCTTTGATGACTTCGTTGTCGATAAAGGTACCGGCCAGGGTAAAGCGGAACTCCTGGCTCTCCCCTACGTTCAGGGTGTAGTTCAGCACGGCTTCCAGGCCGCGGGCGCGCGTATCGATGGCGTTGGAGAAGAAGTTAGCCGTAGTGGCATTGGCCGCCTGCAACTGGGCTCTGAGTGCTGCATTGCCTCCGTCGGAGAAGTTGTTGGTGAGGACGATGCGGTCTTTGATGCCGATTTGGTACGCGTCCACGGTCAGTTCGAAGTTGCCGCCGATACGTGCGGTAGCGCCGATGGTGTAGCTGGTGGAAGTTTCCTGCTTTAATTCGGGGATGCCCAGGATTTTAGCGGGGGCACTTTCGTTGGTGAAGGTACCGCTTTCCACGGCCTGCAGGCCTGAGGGCGTGCTCACGAAGAGGGTATTCGTTTTGGCGTAGAATTTCTGCTGCTGGGAAGGTGCGCGGAAGCCGGTGCTGGTGGAGGCGCGCAGCGAGATAGCGTCGCTGAACTTGTAGCGGGTGGCCAGTTTGTAATTCAGGGTGCTGCCGAAGTCGGAGTAATTTTCGAAGCGCAGGGCACCGGTGACGAGGAAGTTTTTGGAGAAGTCCTGTTCCAGGTCCACGTAGAGGCCTACGTTGTTGCGGCTGTTGTTGCCTTCATTGGAGGGCAGGAAGCCGGCGAACACCTGGGAGCCTGCGGCGATCCCGGCGGCGGTATTGTAGTTGCGATAGGAGGCTTCTTCCCCGGCGCGGATGCTGAACTGGTCCACGCGGAATTCACCGCCGAAGGCGACGTTGAGGCCGGCGAGCACGTCGAGGTTACGGGCGAAGTCGGCGTTCACGGTATTTTGCAGGAACTTCAGGCCCCCTGCGTCGAATTCGCGCTGCCAGTTTTGGGAAACCAGGGCCTGGGTATAGTTGACGGAATTGGTGATTCTGAAATCGAACACGTTTTGGCCGATGGTATTGCTCAGGTCGAAATTCCACTGCCCGAGCTTGCCCTTTACGCCGAGCGCTGTGGATAGGTCGGTCACGTCGGAGTTAATTTGGGGAAGGAAGCCATTGGGATAGACGCTGAACACGGCGCTGCGCACGGAAGCCGGAACGCCGCTGGGGTAGCGGTAGAAGCCCGCTGCGTTGCCCTGTTTGCTGTTGTAGCCGCCGAAGGCATAAAAGTCGAGTGTATTGCTGAGGGGGGCGGAGAAGTTATATACGACCCCACCGCCTTTGACGCGGGAGTTGCCGATGCGCATGTCGAAGTCGTTGCGGTCGAGGCCGCGGGCGGCCATGATGGAGTCGTCTTTTACTGCGGTACCCACGCTCGGGAAGACTTGGCCGGTATAAGTGCCGCCCCGGTTTGTTTCCCCGCGGGAGGTATATTCCCCGGTCAGGTTGAGATAACCTTTTTTACCTATTTTCAAGCCGTAGTTGAGCGCGCCTTGAATCGTTTGGCCGTCGGTGACGGATACTTTGTCGGCCTTACCTCCGCTGACTACGTAATCGCGGTCGTAGGAAGTCATATGCTGGCCTGCGGATAGGTTGCCGGTCAGTACGCCTGTCTGCTGCTTGAGTACGATGTTGATGACACCGGCGATGGCATCGGAGCCGTATTGTGCCGCAGCACCGTCGCGCAGGATTTCGATGCGTTCGATGGCGTTTGCCGGTATGGCGTTGAGGTCGGTACCCACCGTACCGCGGTTCACGGTACCGTTGACGTTGACCAGGGCCGACTGGTGGCGGCGCTTGCCATTTATCAGTACGAGTACCTGGTCAGGGCCCAGGCCGCGCAGTTGCGCAGGGTCCACGTGGTCGGTTCCGTCGGCGATAGCCTGGCGGGCCGACTGGAAGGAAGGCGCTATAAAGGTGAGGATTTGGTTCAGATCAACCTGGCCTACGTCGTTGACTACCTGTCCGAGGGGGATGACATCAATAGGCACAGGGGTTTCGATTTTGGTCCGGGTCTGGTTGCGCGAACCGACTACTACCACATTGTCGAGCTCGATTCCTTCCTCGAGCTGAACGTCAACGGTAGTCTGCTCACCGAGCGCAACTTCTTTTGACAGATAGCCGACATAGCTGAAGACCAGCGTCACCTGACCGGCGGGTACGCTGATACTGTAGGTACCGTTTTCATCGGTAGTAGTACCCGTAGAGGTGCCCCGTACCTGTACAGCAGCACCGATCAGCGCTTCTCCGTTGGATTCAGCGGTGACCGTACCCTTAATGGTGCGCTGGCCGTAAAGCGAGGCACCAAAGAGTAGAAAGGCAAATAATAATAGCGTGTTCAAGTTCTTCATAAAGGCAAATTTTGTGTAGAGAATTTTAATCCAACAAATTAGCAATTATTTGGTTCGCAGGACATTTCATACACATGTAATTTTTGCCCCCGCCGTTTAAAAAGTAGTTCCTAACAGAGTGTTCCCAGATTTCCACAAGTTTTCCACAATCATTTTCCTATTTTGTGGAAAAAATGTGGAATACTTTGTAATTCAAGGCTTGACAAATAAACATCAAGTGCGTAGATTTGTATTTGCCTTGTTACAGTTATAAATCTTCTTACTTGTATTCTGTGGCAATGGTATGCCGGACAGGCATAAAAACGGGAAATATTCTGAACTTTTTTTGCGGGTAGTTGTTTTTAAAATCCCGCATTTCCCGAACATATCGCTTTCATGTTATCGTCCCATGCAACCGTCCCAGGGTGGATATGTTCTTCCTGTGGGTCTGTCTGATGCTTGTTCCCAAAACGAGGAAAGGAGAAAGAGGTATTATCTACACATATTATCAACAAATTGCACGATGAGTTACAAGGTTATCGCGTCCGGCCACTTGGAGTTTGGGAATGCTCGTAGTTTCGAGCGTATGGTACAGTCCTATCAGCAACGTCTGGAAACCTATTATAAGAATGATATCTTTCTGAGGCCGGAGGAGCTTTGGACAGGCGATTCGACATTCCTGAGTATCCCGCGCATGACGGTGCATGCTGTTGAAAAAACCTGGCGCAACACAATCAACCTGTTGGAATCCATCGTACAATTTGCCATGGCGGGAAGTGTGAGTTTGTGGAAGCTGGACAATGGTGCGATGCTTGAACATGTTGTGATTGAGCCCCGCTGCGAAAAGTCGGCGGTTCAATCGTTCCTTCTTGGGCGCGAACTGATTTCAAAAGGCAAACGGGGTGAAGCAAAAGAAGCCCTCAACCAGGCCATCGAGAAGTTCGAGCGCCATGCGTTGGCGTATGAGCGCCGGGGCTATGTCAATTTCATGCTGAACAACTACGAGGACGCTATCTACGACTTCAGCAAGAGCATTGATATCAACCCCAATAATCCGGAGGCTTACGTGGGCAGGGCCTTGGTACGCATGGCCACGGGAGGCCTCCCCGCCGCTCTTTCCGATGTGGAAATGGCTCTTAAGACCTCTATCCCGCACCAACCTATCTACTGGAAAGCACGTCGTTTGAAAGGGGAAATCCATCTGGAGCGGGAAGAATACGCACAGGCTGAAAAAGAACTGCGCGATTTCACAAAGCGCGTATTCAAGGCGGAGGATCCCAACGGCCCATGGCTTCGGAGGGTGTGGCATAATTATGGGCGTACCCTGCTCGCCCTCTCCCGCTATACGGAGGCGGTAGATGCATTCAATCGCTCTATGGAACTGGACTCTGTCAAGGACAATGTATCCATGGCCGATCAGTTGTACTTCCGGGGCGTCGCGCTGCAAAAAGCGGGCCAGGAAGGCTACTCCAGGGACTTGTACGCCGCTGCCGAGCAGGGCAACGCACACGCTGCCCGCCTGTTGGAAATCAACGCATAGGGTTTCCTCTCTGCCATCAACTTCCCTCCCCATGTATAGATTTTGCTTTCTCTTTTTCCCGTGCCTGTTGCTGTTTTTTCCTGCTCAGGCCCAGGAGAAGTCCTCCCCCGTACCACCTCGGGCCATCAAAGGGTATGAAAAAGCAAGAGCTGCCATCAAAACGGGCGATCTCGAAAAAGCAGCTAAAATCCTTACCTCCGTGCTTTCGGCCGTACCGGATTATCCCGAGGCCCGCGTCCAGCTGGCTTATATCCACTACGACCAAGGGCGTATCGCCGAAGCGCTCGCCGGTTACCAGCGGGTGTTGGGGCAATATCCTTCGTGGAAACCAATTCTGTGGTACCAGGCGGCCCAGGCTTGTGCGAAGCTCTCGCGCTTTGAGGAAGCGGTGCCTATGCTGGAAAAATTCCTGTCCTTCGATCAAAAAAGTGAACGGCAGGTCCAGGCAGCCGAAGCCCTTTTAAAACAGTCGCGCTTCGCGGCCGCGGCTATGCGCAACCCTGTGCCTTTCCAACCTCGTACCCTCGGCCCCGCTATCAACTCCGAACTGCCGGAGTACCTTCCTTCCCTCAGCGCCGATGGGTCCTTACTGGTCTTCACTCGAGTAGTCAACGGGCAGGAGGATTTTTATACCAGTACCTGGTCAGAGGAGGGGTGGCAGGCTGCCCAACCGCTTACCGAACTCAATACCCGCATAAACGAGGGTGCCCACTGCTTGTCGGCCAATGGGCGTGTGCTCGTGTTTACTGCTTGTAATTATCCGGATGGCATGGGCAGTTGCGACTTGTACATTTCCCAGCGGGAAGGTAGTGCCTGGACAATGCCCCTCAATATAGGCGCTCCAGTCAATACGGATGGGTACGAGACGCAACCCTCCCTTTCCGCCGATGGGAATATCCTCTTGTTCACCTCTACCCGGCCTGGGGGCTATGGCAAAAACGACCTCTGGCAGAGCATCCGACAGCCCAACGGCCGCTGGGGCGCCCCGCAAAACCTGGGCTCTCTCATCAATACGCCTGAAGATGACCAGGCACCTTTCTTACACCCCGACGGACAAACGCTGTATTTTATGTCGAAGGGGCACCCTGGTTTGGGCAGCTTTGACCTCTACCTTTCCCGCCGGGATTCCCTCGGGCAATGGCAGCAACCGGTCAACCTGGGCTATCCCATCAATACACCCGTCCACGAAGGGGCTATCGTCGTAAGTACAGATGGGGAGCGGGCTTTTTACACGAAAGAAGAAGGGGCGGTGGGTATCTCTGGCTTCCCTCGTACCGATATCTACACCTTCGACCTCTATCCGGAGGCGCGGCCTTTGCCGGTAACCTACGCCAAAGGTATCGTGCGCGACGCCTTGACCCGGCAGCCTTTGCAGGCCGATGTGGAAATACAAATCCCGGGGCGCGAGACCGTACTGATGCGCACCCAAAGCGCCGAAGACGGGACTTTCCTGGTATGCCTGCCCATCGGTAAAACCTACGCGCTGCACGTACAGCGCAAGGGCTATGTGTTTTTTTCTGAAAATTTCGATTTGTCGAATACCTCCGACAGCCTGCGTGCTTACGTCCTTACGGCTGACCTCCAGCCTCTGCGGGCCAGAACCACCATGCCTGTCGATACAGCTTCCGCCCCTGTCGCCTTGCGCAACGTCTTTTTTGCCTCGGGTAGTGCCGAGTTGTTGCCTGCTTCTGTTGAAGAACTCCAGCGCCTGCTCCGCCTGCTCCGCGAGAACCCCGATATGCGCATACAAATCAACGGCCACACGGATGACATAGGGGAGGAAAAGGATAACCAGGTCCTCTCCGAACAAAGGGCCAAAGCGGTGCGCGACTACCTCGCTGCGCAAGGGGTGGATACATCGCGCCTGACCTACCGCGGTTTTGGAGAATCTATGCCCATCGCCCCTAATGATTCGGCTGAAAACCGACAGCGCAACCGGCGCACGGAGTTCGTCCGCCTGTTCCGTTAAAACCAGTCTATTTTACAAACTCCGGGCGAGGGTCCGAAGGCTTTCCAGATTGTGCGCCGACGCGAATACGTCGGTATAAGGTAGAGCCGCCTGCATGCCCCGTACCGAAGGCTCATACCCCGGCCGGCCTGCTAATGGGTTCAGCCAGAGGATGCGTCCTGCCTTTCGGTGGAGCTGCTGCATAGCCTGGGCGATGCGTTCGGGCTCGCCGGTATCTATTCCGTCGCTCAGGATGATCAACACCGTTTTCTTGTTTACCAGGCGCTGGTAGTCCTTGTAAAAGGTTTCCAATGATGCGCCAATGCGCGTTCCGCCCGACCATACTCCTGCATGGGCCGATAATACCCGCATCGCTTCCCGATAATCTGCTGCGCGCAGAGAGGGGGTGATGCGCTCTAATTGGGTACTGAACACAAAGGTCTCGATACGGCGATACGCTTGCTGAAACGCATAACTAAACTGGATTAAAAACCGACTGTACAAGTCCATGGATTTGCTTACATCGCATAGTAGTACCAGTTGTTGCCGCTGCTTTTTGGGGCGTAGGTAGTGCAGGTCGAGCAGCTCACCCCCGCGGCGGAGGCTATCGCGTAAGGTGCGGCGCAGGTCGAGGCGGCGCAGGCTATGTGCACGCTCCCAGCGACGACTCAGGCGCAGGGAGAGCATACGGGCGATTTGTTGCACCAGGCCCCATATTTCTTTTAGCTCTTCTTCGCTGAAGGAGGAGAAATCTTTTTCCGAAAGCGACTCATGGGTGCTGTAGGCGGCCAGTTCTACTTCTTCGGTGGCCGGCTTGCCATACAACCAGTCTTTTAGTGCCTGTAAGCTGGGCTCTTGGTTGGAGCGTCCTTTGGCCGGGCGTTTTTTCTCGTCTTGTTTGATTTTGGAATCCACGCCCTGTTCCAACTCTTTGAAATACCGTGGAAAAAGTTCGTCAAAGCGCTGCTGCTGGGTTTTACTGCGTGCAAAGACCGCTCGGAGGCAGTATTGAAAGCTTTCGTTATCGCGAAAAGCATCCAGTCGCAGAAGCGCTTGAAGGGCGAGGGCTTCCTCAGCCGGGCCGATGATGAAACCATGTTCGCGCAGGAAGCGGCAAAAGGCCACCAGGTGGGCACTCAGGCTGGTATGTCGCTGGATTAGGGGATCGGGCATGGCTTTACAATTCCTCCCACTTAGAGTGGACACCTGTTTTTTCCAGGAGTTCTGATAAGGATAACTGCACCTGGCGCACATCTTGCCAGTCTTTGAGTACTACCCCAAGGGTTGCTTCTACCAGTTCCCTGTCGAGGTGGTCGAAGTGCAGGTTGGCGAGTGCAGTTGCCCAATCCAAGGTTTCGGCAACACCGGGTATTTTTTCCAGTCGCATCTGCCGAAGTTCCTGCATGAACAGGCAAATCTGTTCACCCAGCCGGGTATCTATACCGGGCACCCGGCTGCGTACGATATGCAGTTCTTTGTCGAAATCGGGATAATCAATCCACAGGTATAAGCAGCGGCGGCGCAGGGCCTCACTGAGTTCGCGAACCCGGTTGCTGGTGATGATTACATGCGGGATATGGGTAGCGCGCACCGTACCCAATTCCGGAATCGTAATCTGCCAGTCGGAAAGGACCTCTAACAGGAAGCTTTCGAACTCTTCGTCGGCGCGGTCCACTTCATCTATGAGCAATACAGGGGCGCGCTGATGGGTGATGGCCTGCAGTAGAGGTCGTTTCAGGAGGAAGCGCTCGCTGAAAATATTTTTTTCTTTTTCCGCCAGGGTTCTGTCGCTGTGCTCTTCGAGCTTGAGGTATAGCAGTTGTTGTTGGTAGTTCCACTCGTACAGTGCATGGGCTGCGTCGAGCCCTTCATAACACTGAAGCCGGATGAGGTCGGTCTCCAGGGCTCGGGCCATCCCTTTGGCGATTTCTGTTTTGCCTACCCCTGCCGGTCCTTCGATGAGCAGGGGTTTTTGAAGTTCCATAGCCAGGAATACCGACATCACGATACCTGGTTCGGTGATATACCCCTGGCTGTTGAGCAGTTCTCGTACCCGATCTAAAGAGGGATGTACAATCATGGTTGGGTGTTGGAGAGGTGTTGTGTAAAAGCTCCTTTGCTGACCTGTTGCAATGAGTCTATTAAGGAGTTTTTACACCAACCCTGTCTCGATAGAGAGAGACAGAGCCATGCCCAGCAGCATGGCTCTGTAAGGTCTTATTATGCGGTGACGTCCGAAAGAGCGCGTTTTGCAAAAACCTGTGCGAGGTGCAGGCGGTATTTCTCACTGGCAAAATGATCGCTCAAAAGGTTTACGCCTTGTGCGGCCTGTGCGGCGGCGGCGGCCACGTTATCAGCGCTGGCAGCTTTTCCGCTCAGGGCGTTTTCCACATTAGCATCGCGGAATGGGCCATCCGATACCCCTGTGAACGCTACCCTCACGTGCGAGCAAACACCTCCGCTTTGTGTGACGACGGCCGCACAGCCTACGATGGCAAAGCGGGAAGCAGGCTGCATAAATTTTTGGTAACTGCTATGGGTGCCTGCGGCGGGAATGGGTACGCGGATTTCCGTGATGAGTTCACCCTCTTCGAGGGCTGTGCTGTAGAAACCGGTAAAAAAGTCGGCCGCAGGAATGGAACGGCTGCCGCTGGTACTTTGGACTACGACGACAGCATCTGCCGCGAGCAGGACAGCAGGCCAGTCGGCTGCCGGATCGGCATGGGCGATGCTGCCCCCAATCGTGCCCCGGTTCCGCACCTGTACGTCCCCAATCAGTTTGGCTGCTTGTGGGAAGAGGGCAACATGGCTGGCCAACAGCTCAGATGCGGCAATATCCGCGTGGGTACTGGCCGCCCCAATGGCGATATGGCCGCCATCGGGGCGGATATAGCGCAGTTCCGATATACGGGCTACATCAATGAGCACCCCCGGCTGGTTGAGGCGCAGTTTCATGGCTGGGACGAGGCTGTGGCCTCCCGACAGGATTTTTGCATCGCCGCCGTGTTCGCCCAGTAAGCGCAGGGCGTCGGCCACGGAATGGGCGCGCGTATAGGAAAAATCAGCAGGAATCATGATAGGCGATATTTGTTGGGCGCTTTCTGCAGCGGGCAGGTCTTACCTGCTGCGGAACACCCGGATGGTTAAAAATAGATTGGCGTTTACCCTTGCATAGCGGTCCATACGCGTTCCGGCGTGAGGGGCATTTCCAGATTTTTCTTGATTCCGAAAGGTGCCAGTGCGTCCATGACGGCGTTGACCACGGCGGGCGTTGAGCCAATGCAGCCTGCTTCTCCGGCGCCTTTTACGCCGAGCGGGTTATGTGGGCAAGGCGTCGTTTTGCGATCTACTTCAAACAAAGGCAGGTCGTCGGCGCGCGGCATGGTATAGTCCATATACGAACCATTGAGCAACTGCGCATTTTCGTCGTACATCACGCCTTCCAACAAGGCCTGTCCGATGCCTTGTGCCAGGCCCCCGTGGATTTGCCCCTCTACAATCATAGGGTTGATCACATTGCCCACATCGTCCACGGCTATGAAGCGCTTCAACGATACTTTTCCGGTATCCCCATCTACCTCTACGATAGCCACATGGCATCCGAAAGGATAGGTGAAGTTCGCCGGATCATAGAAGCTGCTGAAATCCAGTCCGGGCTCCAGCCCCTGCGGATAATCGTGTGGCACATAGGCTGTCAGGGCGATATCCCCGAAGCCGATGCTCTTGTCGGTACCTTTGACCGTCCATTTGCCACCGGCATATTCCAGGTCTTCTACAGAAGATTCGAGTTTGTGGGCAGCGATTTTGGCACCTTTTTCCAGTACTTTATCCAGGCTCTTGACGATTGCGCTGCCGCCGACGGCCAGGGAGCGGGAGCCATACGTGCCCATGCCAAATGCTACTGCTTCCGAGTCGCCATGTACGATTTCGACATCTTCGAGGGCTATGCCCAGACGGTCGGCCACGACCTGTGCGAAGGTCGTTTCGTGGCCCTGGCCATGCGAGTGTGACCCGGTATAGACGCTGACCTTGCCGGTTGGCTGGACGCGCACCTGTGCGGATTCATACAGACCGGCGCGGGCACCCAGTGCGCCGACGACGGCGGAGGGGGCGATACCACAAGCCTCGATATAGGTCGAGAAGCCGATGCCGAGGTATTTGCCGTGCTTGCGGGCTTCTGCCTGTTCTTTGCGGAAGTCCTCATAGCCAACCATTTCCAAAGCCCGGTCGAGTACAGCGTGGTAGTTGCCGCTGTCGTACTGGAGCGCTACCTGCGTTTGATAGCCCGCCTGGGTTACCCCGTCGAAGGGCGGAATGAAATTTTTGCGGCGCAGCTCGGCGGGGTCTACGTGCATTTCCATGGCAGCGGTATCCATGAGGCGCTCCAGGATATAGGTTGCCTCTGGCCGGCCGGCACCGCGATAAGCATCTACGGCTACCGTATGGGTGAACATACCAAAGACTTCCACATTGATTTTAGGCGTCGTGTAAAGTCCTTGCATCAGGGTTCCGTGCAGGTAGGTAGGCACGGCCGGGGCGAAGGTGGACAAGTAAGCACCTAAATTGGCATACGTCGAGACTTTGAGTGCCGTGACCTTGCCTTCTTTGTCAAAGCCCATGTGTGCTTTGGTCACATGATCGCGCCCGTGGGCGTCAGAGATGAACGCCTCGCTGCGGTCGGAGGTCCACTTTACCGGTCGCTTTAGCTGCCTGGAGCACCAGGTCACCAGGGCTTCTTCTGCATAGTGGAAAATTTTGCTACCGAAGCCACCCCCTACGTCGGGGGCTACCACCCGCACTTTGTGCTCGGGGATACCCAGTACGAAGGCGCACATCAGGAGGCGGGTCAGGTGTGGGTTTTGCGAGGTGGTGTAAAGGGTGTATTTGTCGTACGCCTCTTCATAGTGGCCGATGGCACTGCGCGGTTCCATCGCGTTGGGAGCCAGCCGCTGATTGACGATATCCATCGTCGTGACGTGGTGGGATGCGGCGAGTGCGGCATCTACTTCTGCAACCGGGTTTCCCAGTTCCCAGTCGAATGCGAGGTTGCCCGGTGCGTCGTCGTGCACCAAAGGAGCACCGGCCTCAGCCGCTTTGGCGGGGTTGGCCACAGCGGGGAGCACTTCGTAGTCCACGTGAATCATATCGGCGGCATCTTTGGCTGCCGCCCTGCTTTCTGCAATGACGATAGCTATACCGTCGCCCACATGCAGCACTTTGTCCTTCACGAGCAGTGGGTGAGGAGGTTCTTTCATACGGTCGCCGTTGCGGAAATTGACCTGCCAGCCGGTGGGCACCCCCACGATACCGACGATGTCATGGCCTGTAAAAACAGCTACGACCCCCGGCATAGCGGCGGCGGCGGCGGTGTCCACGCTCTGTATGCGGGCATGGGCGTAGGGGCTGCGCAGGATATACCCGTAGGTCATGCCGGGCAGCACAATATCATCGGTATAGTTTCCTTTACCGGTCACAAAGCGCTTGTCTTCAACGCGCTTGACAGATTTGCCTATATAGGTCATACGGCGACGGTTTTTGAATGTTCTTGCATTTTATTTGCGGCATATTGAATGGAACGCACGATATTGTGGTACCCGGTGCAGCGGCAGAAGTTCCCTTCCAGGGCGTGGCGGATTTCCGATTCGCTCGGGTTGGGATTGTGCTGGAGCAAATCGGCGGCCAGCATGATCATGCCGGGGGTGCAGAACCCGCACTGAAGGCCGTGTTCCTGGTTAAAGCCTTCCTGGAGGGGGTGCATGCCCCCGTTGGAGGCCAACCCCTCTACTGTGGTGACGGAGCAGCCGTCGGCCTGGGCCGCCAGCACCGTACAAGACTTGACGGCGTGGCCGTCCACCAAAACGGTGCAGGCACCACAGCTGCTGGTATCGCAACCGACGTGTGCACCCGTCAGGCGCAGGGAGTCGCGCAAGTAATACACCAGCAAGTCGCGGGGCGACACCTCGCTGGAGTATTGCTTGCCATTGACGGTCACATGAATACGTACTGACATATCTATCGTTTTAGAGAGTGGAAAAAAAGGTTAGTATAACATACTTGTTGCACGGGGATCATCAAGGGGTCAAAAAGGCCCTTTTTCGCCCACACTATGCCTTTTTTCGGTCATATAGCGCCGCTATACTCCCTCAAAAGCCTTCGTGTGGACAAAAAATGACTCTTTTTTCCCTCCTCGCTGACTCCGCGCAACAAGTCTATTCTTCTTCCTCTTCTCGTGCCGCAGGAACGTGGTTCCTTTCTTCCAACTCCCCCTTTTTCTTGTCCCGCAGCTCTTTATCAGATTTTTCATAGGCGAGGATGATTTCGCGAACCAAACGGTGGCGTACTACGTCCTCGGCGCTGAGATGAATCGTGGATATCCCTTCCAGGTGACCGAGTAACTCAATCGAGCGACGCAGACCGGACTTTTGGTGAAAGGGCAGGTCTATTTGCGACAAATCACCCGTGATGATGCACTTCGCACTCGGGCCAAGACGGGTCAAAAACATCTTGAGCTGCATCGTGGAACAGTTTTGCGCCTCATCGAGAATGATGAACGAGTGATCCAACGTACGACCCCGCATGAATGCCAAGGGGGCAATCTCAATGACGCGGTTGGTCATGAACTGCTGCAGCTTGTCGGCTGGAATCATGTCGTCCAACGCATCGTACAGCGGGCGGAGATACGGATCGATCTTCTCCTTCAGGTCGCCCGGTAAAAAGCCCAGGCTTTCCCCGGCTTCCACCGCAGGACGCGTCAGGATGATTTTTTTGACTAACTTGTTTTTTAAAGCCCGTACCGCCAAGGCCACCGCAGTGTACGTCTTCCCCGTTCCGGCAGGGCCGACGGCAAATACAATATCGTGGTGTTCAGACGCGTAGATGAGCTTTTTTTGATTGCGGGTTTTGGCCCGGATGGGCTTGCCGTCGCGACCGTGTAAAATGATTCTATTGTCTTCGTTATCCACTAAACGGGACTCGAAAGGGTTGTTGTCCGCCATTAAGTCCTCGACCATCTGTACGGGTAGCTCGCGGTACTCCTTGAGCAGGCGCACCATGAGCTCGAATTTCGATTTCGCCTTTTGCGTGGATTTTTTCTCGCCATCCAGCCTCAGTTGGTTACCCCTGGACGTTATGGTAATCTCGGGAAATGCCTTGCGCAGCAGGTTCAGTTTGACATTGTTTTCCCCGTAAAGCTCCACAGGGTCAATGCCTTCTACGGTAAGAATGATTTCGCTCAATATGCCTCCTTGAGTTTTCTTAAAAGTTTGACGTAAATTTAAGACTTTCGCGTTTATACAGAAATGCTGCGGTGTTAAATCTATCCTTTGTTTATGCCTATTGTTACGCTAACTACCGATTTTGGACCAAAAGACTACTATAGCGCCCGGATAAAAGGCGCCTTGCTGCGCCATGCCCCGGGCCTCACCTTAGTGGATATCACACACAACATACCAAATTACGATATCGTTCAGGCTGCCTTTATTTTTCGCAACTGCTGGGAAAATTTTCCGGATGGTTCGATCCACCTCCTCCTCGTCAACGACCTGGACTTCGCCTCAGAGCGCTTCGTATTGCTGCTGGCCAACGGCCACTTTTTCATCGCCCCAGACAACGGCCTCTTGCCCCTGGTATTCGATGGATTGCCCGGCCCGGCGTACTTGTTGCCCTGGCCACGCGAACTGGTCTTTCCGCTGGAAGAGGTGTGTGCCCACGCCGTTGAAGGTATTATCAACGGACTGACCCCCCCGGAATTGGGCCACCTGCTGGATGGACTGGTACAGCGGATTACCTTCCAGCCGGTTATTAGCAAAGACCAAATCAGGGGGGCGGTCATCTATATTGATCATTATGAGAACGTAGTCGTCAATATACGGCAGGAAATGTTTGAAAAAGTTGCCCGCGGACGCCCTTTTGCACTCTACTTTAAACGGAATGACCCCCTGCGCTCCCTTTCGGCCGGTTACTCCAGCGTAGAAGTAGGGGAGCCACTGTGCTGGTTCAATTCCGCCAGCTTCCTCGAAATCGCTATCAACAAAGGTCGTGCCGCATCCTTGATGGGACTGAAAACAGACGATGTGGTGCAAGTTGATTTCCTCGCCCCTTAACATCATTTGACATGATAAGACGTATCGTAAAAATGACCTTCCGAAAAGAAGAAACCGCTACCTTCGAAGCAATTTTTGAAGAATCCAAAAAAGCTATCCGAAACTTCCCGGGCTGTAAAGCACTGGAACTCTGGAAAGCAAAAGGCGAAGATACCGTCTATTTCACCCTGAGCGAATGGGAAGACGAATCGGCACTGGAGACCTATCGAAATTCAGGGCTCTTTCGGGAAACCTGGGCAAAAACCAAAGTGCTCTTCGCAGATAAACCCCAGGCGTGGAGCCTGGATTTCGTGGCGCACACCGATGCTTAACCTGTCTTTATTCTATTATGGCCGTACTTGACTTACAGGATTATTCGATTTTTGTGGGCTCCTGCCGTGAGCCACTGGGCCACTTCCTCAAGGAACGTGTGTTCTCCCGCATTTTCGTCCTCGTAGATGAACGAACCGCCCTCCACTGCCTGCCTTTGCTGGCCGATGTACTGGACAGTGCGGCTGTTCTCAAGATTCCCTCAGGGGAAATACATAAAAATCTGGCCACCTGCTCAACGGTCTGGGCCGCCCTGATGGATGCCGGGGCCGGTAGGGATGCGCTTCTGGTCAATGTCGGCGGAGGCGTGATTGGCGATATGGGCGGGTTTTGCGCAGCTACCTACAAACGGGGAATCGCCTTTGTACAAATCCCTACGACCCTGCTGTCCCAGGTAGATGCCTCCATCGGAGGGAAACTGGGTATTGATTTCCATCAGGTGAAAAATAGCATCGGTGTATTTGCCAATCCTGGAGCAGTATTCGTGGATCCAGCTTTCCTCGGCACGCTCCCACCGGCAGAATTGCGCAGCGGCTTCGCCGAAATCATCAAACATGCCCTCATTGCCGATGCCGGCCAGTGGGAAAGCCTGAAAGGTCGAAACGACTTGTTCAATGTCCCGTCCGAGGAAACTATCGTGGCTTCTTTGAACATAAAACAGGCAATCGTCACCCAGGATCCCACGGAAAAAGGCCTTCGCAAAGCCCTCAACTTCGGCCATACGATTGGCCATGCAGTGGAATCTGTATCTCTCGACGGGCCCAACCCGCTCCTGCACGGGGAAGCCGTCGCCGTCGGAATGGTCTGTGAAGCCTTTCTTTCTTGGAAAAAAGGCTTTCTCGCCCAGACAGACCTCGACGAAATTTGCGCGCGCCTGCTGTACTGGTATCAACCCGCCCGGCTGGATCCAAGCCACTTTACAGACTATTTTTCACTCATGCGCAATGATAAAAAAAATGAACAGGGCGCTATCAACTTTTCCCTGATCGGCCCACCGGGTACGGTCCACATCAACCAGTACTTTTCGGAAGAGGAAATCACAGACTCCCTGCTCTTTCTGAACGATAAACGGAGCCTTCAGGGCTAAAGAACCTGTCGCGCCCCTTTCCAAAAGCCATATAGCCCAGGTCAGCCGCAATAAATACCGATTCCTAACAGAATCCGCCAATGGCCGGAAATGGCCCGTCCATAAGGTGCGTTATTTCCGTTTTAAAAGGAGAAAGGCAAGCAATAAAGCAGCCTTTACCCTGTTTTTCTACAGTAGATCTCGTTGCACGGAGGATCATCAGGGGCAAAAGCTCCTTTCCTGGATAATCTCTGGCAAAAGAAGTATAATATACTGAAAATCAAATAATTTTTATGTACATAACGGCTACACTTTACGATATTTTATCGAATTTCTTATTGTCAAACCTCCAAGTAGAGAATGAACAGGAAATTAAGTGTGCTGGCGGTTTTTATATGCACCCAAACCAGCTGGGCCCAGTTTAAATGTGTGAAAGGGGATTGCTATAGCGGCTATGGCGAGGCAGTTTTCAACAGCGGTGCTGTATATGCCGGAAACTTCGCAAAAGGTAAACCCCATGGATACGGTGCAATGACGTTCGCAGAAGGGCATCGCTACACGGGCAATTGGGTAAACCAGCAGAGAGAAGGGACGGGAAAGTTCAAATTCGCCAGCGGCCATGAGTATGTAGGTAATTTCTTGCATAACCAGTTCAGTGGTAAGGGTGTCATGACGTACGCAAACGGCAATAAATACGACGGGGAATGGTCGGCCAACCAGCCGGAGGGTTATGGCGTCATGACGATGCGTTCCGGCGACCGTTACGCTGGCTATTTTGCTAAGGGGCGCTTCGAAGGGGTCGGTACGATGTGGTACGCTAACGGGGCTCGCTATGAGGGCGAGTGGAAAGCGGGTAACCGAGAGGGGACCGGTACCATGACACACCCGGATGGCCGCCAGGAAAAGGGGGTCTGGAGCCAGGACAACTATGCGGGCGCCCCTCTGATGGCAGGCACAACCCTCCCCGCCACGTCTAAAACAGATCCTGAAAAGGGCGCAAACTCAATACGGATATGGGCCGTGCTGGTGGGGGTAGCCAAATACTCACACCTGCGCTCCCTAAACTATACCGATGACGATGCATATCGCCTCCAAATCCACCTCCGCAGCCCGGAAGGAGGTGCCTTGCCAGAATCCCAGGTATTCTCGCTCATAGATGAAGAAGCCCGACGGGATGCAATCGTACAGGCGCTCATCGCTGCCGCGAACAGCGCAGACGAAAACGATGTCCTGCTGTTCTATTTCTCCGGGCATGGCCAGGAAGGGGCTTTTTTACCGGTGGATTCAGATGGCTCTACCAACCGCCTGGATCACGCGCAAGTGCGCGAAATCCTGCTGATGAGCCGGGCCAAAAGCAAGATCATCCTGGCAGATGCCTGTCATTCCGGCTCGCTGTTTGCCTACAAAACGCCCAGCAGCGAAGCTATGGAAAAACTCTATGCCGCTTTTGCCGCAAGTAAAGGCGGACTCGCAGTGTTGCTCTCGTCCAGAAGCGAGGAGTACTCGCTCGAAGATAATAAAACGCGCTCCGGTGTGTTCAGCTACTTTCTTATGAAAGGGGCAAGAGGCCTGGCCGATGTGGATGGAAATGGAATCATAACCGTCCGGGAACTCCACGCATACTTACATGCTAATGTGCGTACTTATACCGCTGGCGCTCAAACCCCACTTCTTTTTGGTAACTTTGACCCCGCCATGCCATTTGCCGTAATTCGTTAATAATAATCATTATCCCAAATTGTTGTCCCATGGTCAAGCAGATTAGCATATTGATTCCAATCCTGTTCTTCGCCTGCTTAACAGAAGTCTCCGCGCAGTGCCTAAGCGGTAATTGCTCGCAGGGAAGCGGTATCTTAATCTATCCCAGCGGCGTGCGCTATGTCGGGGAATTCCGAAACAGCCTTCGCGAGGGCTGGGGGGTTTGTATTTTCCTGGATGGCAGGAAATACGAAGGTGCCTGGTCAAATGATCATCCCGATGGTGCAGGTATCATGACCTTCCCCGATGGCCGTCAGCAAAAGGGATACTGGAAACGCGGAGCCCTGGAAAGAGAGGATACGGGCCTGGCCCTCCAAAACGACGGACGTATCAAAGCGCTGACGAGCGACTGCATATCTGGTAATTGTGCCAATGGCAACGGTATCTTTCTCTATCCCAATGGCGACCTCTATGTCGGCGATTTTGTGAATGGAAAAAGGGAAGGTTCCGGCGTTTGCTACTATGCCAACCGGGATCAGTACAAGGGCCGATGGCGTGCAGACCTGAGAGATGGCAGAGGCACTATGGTTTTTGCCGACGGCAGCGCACGCAATGGATTTTGGCAGAGGGGGGAGCCAATCCATTCCGAAGAGCCCGTCCGCACCGATGTTGTAGCCCAAAATGGACCGCCCCGCGCACAGACACAGGCCCGCTGCCTGGCAGGGAACTGCCAAAATGGCTATGGGGTGTATATCTTCCAGGACAGCAGCCAATATACCGGCTATTTCAAGAACGGCCTCCCGGACGGAACGGGTACTATCCACTATCCCGGTGGGGAACGCTATGAAGGGACGGTCAAAGCAGGTAAGGTGAATGGCGAAGGTACGCTTACTTACAAAGATGGCCGCCAAATCGCAGGGGTCTGGCAAGATGGCAAATTTATGCAAAGCCTGGCGCTGGACCCGGTGCGCTCCGAGCCGAATCAACCGGAGCCTGTCCATGGTACCAAAGTGTGGGCCGTTGTGGTCGGTGTCGCTGCATACTCCCATCTCCCTGCTCTCCGATATACCGACGACGATGCGTACCGCATATTTGGATTCCTGAAAAGCCCGGAAGGCGGAGCAATACCCGATGAACAAATACGCATTCTGATCGATGAGGCAGCCACCCGCTCTAATGTACTGAGCGCTATGCAGGAGGTCTTCTACAAGGCAGGGCCAGAGGACCTGGTGATCATGTACTTCTCCGGCCACGGCCTCCCGGGCCAATTCCTGCCTATCGACTACAACGGGGCGGAAAACCAAATCTCCCACGAGGAAATCAATGGTATCTTGCGCAGTAGCTCCGCCCGCTTTAAACTGTTTATCGCCGATGCCTGCCATTCAGGAGGAATGATTACCAGCCGGGGCGATGTCTCCGAATCTATTATCAAGGAATACTACGCCGGTCTGGCAAAAGCAGATCCGGGCACCGCCCTTATCATGTCTTCCAAATCGCAGGAAACGTCCCTCGAAGCCAGCGGTCTACGCCAGGGCGTCTTTAGCTATTATCTCATCCGGGGTATGAAGGGAGAGGCCGATAGGAATAAGGATATGCTGGTGTCCGTACAGGAGCTCTATGAGTTTGTGTACCACAATGTGCGCCAATATACCCGGAACATGCAATCGCCCGTGATTCAAGGTACTTATGACCCCAATATGCCGGTATCCGCGTACCGATAAAACGAAACGGATCGCGCAGGAGGCAATACACGCTGGGAGCTAAGGGTTTTTTTTCCCCCTCGGCCGGTCTGTGGATTCTTCCCTCCCCATTTGCCAAAATAAGCCCGATATTTTCAAGTATTTACGTGCAATGTGGAAATAAAGCGTATCTTTGCAGCCAATTTTTAACTAAATATGTCTGAACCAATGAAAAACTATGAAGTAACCTTCATCGTTGACCCCGTGCTGTCGAGCGGCGAAATCTCTTCGACGGCTCAGACATACACGGATCTGATTCGCAATAAAGGTTGTCAGATTGTGCATGTAGATGAAATGGGACTGCGCCCTTTGGCGTACCCTATCAACAGACGGCATTCAGGGGTCTATTTTTGCGTCGAGTTTGAAGGTGCCTCCGGGGAGTTGATCTCCGAGATGGAACTCACCTTGCAGCGAGACGAGCGCGTCCTGCGGTTTCTAACCGTTAAGTTGGATAAGTACGGCGTTAAATACAATGCTGATAAACGCAGCGGACTGATTGGAAAAGTGAAGAAAAAAGAAAAGGTGGAGCGCCCCGAGCGCCCCGAACGCCCACAGCGCGGCCCGCGCAGGGACGCACAGCCAGCCGGCGACGCCAGCGAGCAGCGTACTCCTCCCGCCGCGACCAATGAAGCAGCAGAGTGATTTTCCCACCCTCTTTTCTCACCCTTCTTTTTATCATCCTAAAAAAATTCGACCATGCCACCGAATAGAGAAGATATCAAGTTCCTCAGCAATCCGAAAATTGGCCAGAACCGCAAAAAATACTGCCGCTTCCGCCGTTTCGGCATCCGCCACATTGACTACAAAGACGCAGAATTTCTCTTGCAGTTCGTCAACGAACAGGGGAAAATCCTTCCGCGCCGAATCACCGGAAACTCGCTGAAGTATCAGCGCAAAGTGGCCGAAGCAGTAAAAAGGGCCCGTCAGTTGGCGTTGCTTCCCTATGTTACGGACTTACTCAAGTGATCCCTCTTTTTTAGGTCAACCCGCCCCTGTGGGCGGCAAATTTATTATCCATGCAAGTTATTCTCTTAAAAGATATAGAAAAACTTGGGGACCGCTTCGATGTGGTTAACGTCAAGCCCGGATACGGCCGAAATTACCTTATCCCCCAAGGCTTTGCCCAGGTTGCCAACAAAGGCAATATGGAAAAACTGGACGAAATCAAGGCACGCGAAGCAGCCCTGGAAGCTCAGCGCTCCGCAGAATACAAGGCGCTCATCGCTAAGTTGGAAGCCCAGTCGCTCACGATCGGTGCAAAAGCAGGCGCAAGCGGCAAAATCTTCGGTAGCGTTACCAATGTCCAAATTGCAGCAGCCATCAAGGATACTATGGGACTCGATGTAGAACGCAAAAAAATCGATGTGCCGGAAGATATCAAGGAACTCGGCTCTTACGTGGCAGAGGTGAATGTGTACAAAAACATGGTCGCCAAAGTCCGCTTCGAGGTAGTGGCCGAGTAATAGCTACAGCGTTTAAAAAAGACAAGGGGTGTACTTTCTCAGAAAGTACACCCCTTGCCTTTTTTTGAGGGAAAGCCACTGCCTTTAGAAGTCGCAAAGATGATGGTGCGCTTGTAGCCACTTTTCCCGCACTTGATAGTCGGGCATCGCCCCCCGCACTAAATCCCAGAATCTTTGCGAGTGGTTCATCTCCCGCAAATGGGCCAACTCATGCAAAATGACGTAATCAATCACTTCGTCAGGAGCAAAGAGCAGTCGAGTGGAAAGATTGATGTTCCCCTTGCCCGAACAACTACCCCACTTCGAGCTCAGATATTTGAGGTACACTCCGCTAATCGCACATTGAAAATGTTGCTTGTTCAAGTCCAGGGTCCGCGATAATATCTGGGGGTAGAAGTCCGTACCGATGACCCTGCTGAGAAGGGTTTTGACCGCCCTGCTCAGCCCTTCCGTGGTATCGGTTTCCACCAGCCTGAACTGGATGCAGTCTTTATGGATTAGCCTTGCGGTATGGGCAGATCTCTTTTCATATACGAAGTGAAGCGTGTAGGTGCGGTGCCCCACTGTGATGGTATCTCCACTTTCATAAGTGCGAGGCGTAAAGCGATGGGCTACGAGTGGCTGCTCTGTGATTATCTTCGTCGCCCAGGTACGAAACCATTGCCAAGCCTCCGTCTGGCCGGCAACCGTCAAGCCCAACGGAAGGCGAAAAAGCAGGTGGTGCTTGCCTACGCCAGCCCGCAGATTGCTGCGGCGCTCGTGATGGACCCGAACGGGTACCCGTAAGACACGACCCGCCATAGGGATTTCTATGTAGAGGTCCTCTGTGCCGGATGTATGCATCATCGTCACCCTTGCTTTTCGGCAAAGAAGCGCATGGTGTCCACGAGCACCTGTACGCTTTCTATTTCCATGGCATTGTACATGGATGCGCGGAAGCCCCCTACGGAGCGGTGTCCTTTGATTCCTTCGATACCCGCTTGTTTGCAAAGATCGAGAAAAACCTTCTCCTGCTCGGCATGTACGGGAAGGAAGGTTGCGTTCATGAGCGACCGGTCTTCGGTCGAACGCACATTCCCTTTGAACAAAGGGTTGCGATCCAACTCCGAATAAAAAAGGTGGGCCTTCTTTTGATTGCGTTCTGCCATGGCGGTAAGCCCACCCTGCGCCTTGACCCAACGCAATGTAAGCATAGATATATATATGGCATAAACAGGAGGCGTATTGTACATTGAGCTATTCTGTATGTGTACCGAATAGTCCAGCATACTGGGCAAATAACGCGTTGCCTTGCCGCAGAGATCTTTTCGCACTATGGCCAGAGTGACCCCCGCCGGACCCATATTTTTTTGTGCTCCTGCATATATCATTCCGAATCGGTTCATATCCAACGGACGGCTAAAGATGTCAGAGGACATATCGGCCACGATCGGAGCGTCTGTTTCCGGCCACCAATGGTATTGGGTGCCGAAGATAGTGTTGTTGCTGGTCAGGTGCAGATACTTTAATCCGGCTGGGATCTCGGTGACTTTGGGGATGTAGGCGTATTGGTCGGATTTTGAGGAAGCAAGTACTTGTACGTTGCCAAATGCTTTCGCCTCTTTGATGGCTTTATCCGACCAGGCACCTGTGTCTAAATAACCGGCCGTTTCGCCTTCGTTCAACAGGTTCATAGGTGCCATGAAAAACTGGGTACTCGCCCCGCCGGATAAAAACAAGACTGCGAAGTCTGGGGAAAGCCCTAAGAGATCCCGTACAAGCTGCTCTGCTTCTTCTATGATGGGCTCGAATTCCTTGCCTCTGTGGGATACTTCTAAAAGGGATAACCCCGTACCTTTATAGTCCTTTATAGCCTCCGCTGCTTCAGTAAAAACTTCGGCAGGAAGGATTGCCGGGCCGGCATTGAAGTTGTGTTTTTGCATGATGTATTGATTTTACTTCAGTTGAGTGATGTCTGTTCGAGTGATACAAAGGTAGTAAATAGACTTGTTGCGAGGGGTCGGCGGGAAGGGAAAAAAGAGTCATTTTTTGTCCATGCGAAGGCTTTTGAGAAAGTCTAACTACCTTAGATGGCTGAAAAAAGGCACAGTATGGCCGAAAAAGGGCATTTTTGCCCCCCCTAAATGATTCCTCTCGCAATAAGTGTACTGCGCGAAGGCTTATCACGAAACTATTTTCATTTTTTTTCAAAAAAAATTCAAAAAAGCTTGCGTAGTTCGGATAGTTGGATTACATTTGCACTCGCTTTTGAAAGGGGGCCCAAAGGGGCCAA
>CAZSMU010000007.1:30495-56088 GCA_964607915.1 uncultured Haliscomenobacter sp. | reverse complement strand
AAGCCTTCGCGTGGAAAGAAAATGACTCTTTTTTCCCACCTCGCTGACCCCTCGCCACAAGTCTATTGAACGCACAGGGGCTTTTTACAACACCCTATTGGTCGTCATTCCGGGTCTTCCCGCACTTGCAATAGCCGGGTCAAGGTCTGGCCGGACACCTGGATATCTACCTGGTACCAGCCGGCTGGCGCTTCTTCTGCGCTCATTTTCTCTGAAAAAAAGCGGGGTCTATCGGTATAGGCAGCAAAATGGGCCATCAGGTCAGCACGCACATCGTTGAGCGCACGGGCGTCTGAGGCACGCTGCCATTTTTCGCGGATAGCAGCTAGTTTTTCGCGCAAAGATGGGATTTGCACGCTCTGTTCCAGGATCCGGATGGCCTCTTCGAGCTGCGTGCGGTATTCCCGGACTTCTGCCGGTGTCGGTGGAAGGCGGAAGTTCCAGTAAGTGCGGTTCAGCCCTGTGCGCAGGGGTACTTTGAAAGAGGTACTGCGCTGTCCGCTCAACTCGCGGATACTGACCACCGCACTATCCTTGGGCACTGCATTTTTTATGTAAAAATCGAGTACGGCGCCCCGGCGGGGGTTTTCGCCGCGGAACTCGAAATACGGCTGTTTGCGCCCGGTGGATATCTGGCGCCACTTCGTCGCCAGCGAGGGTGTGAAGAAGTAGGCAGAGGATTCTGCTGCTGCCGCGCCCCATTGACGAAGAGGGCTTATATCGTCGAGAATCCAGATGCTGCGTCCGTGGGTGCCGGCAATCAAATCCCCGGTGCGCGGGTGGATGAGCAAGTCATATACGGCAACGGTGGGTAAGCTGCCCATAAGCGCTGACCAGGTGACGCCGGCGTCCAGGCTGTAGTGTACTCCCCCTTCATGGCCTACGAACAACAGATTGGGGTTGACGGGGTCCTCCCGCACGACATAAACGCTCTTCCCTTCCGGCAGGCGGGTACCGAGGCGCGTCCAGGTCTGGCCGTAGTCGTCGGTGCGGTACACGTATGGGTTGAAATCATCGTATCGGTGGTTGTCTAGGCTCACATAGCAGCGCCCTGGAGAGTGGGCAGAAGGCGATACCCTGCTCACCCAGGCGTAGCGGGGTGCGTCGGGCATATTGGACTTGACGTTGGTCCAGTGTACCCCACCGTTGCGGGAAACCTGCACGTTGCCGTCGTCGGTACCCACCCACAAGAGCGCTTCATCGAGGGGGGATTCGGCGATGGTGACAATGGTGCAATGATTTTCGCCGCCGGTTACGCTGCGCGTCAGGCCTCCGCTTTGGCTTGGGTTGCGCCAGGCGGGGTTATTGGTCGTCAGGTCGGGGGAGATGATACGCCAGGTTTCGCCTCGGTCCACCGATTTGAACAGGTGGTTTCCTGCGAAATAGATGGTATGTGGATTTTTGGGCGACAGAATCAGCGGGCTGCTCCAGTTGAAGCGGAATTGTGCGGGCAGCCTGGGTCTTTCTGCATCACCATAGGCAAACCAGTGTTCTCCGGGATCGATGGTATAGCGGATTGCCGAATCCGGAAAGGCGGGATCGGCCCAGTCGGCAAAATTCAGAATCGTTTCCGGGGTGGGGGTGATAAATCGGTGTGCTCTGCTTTCTGCGTTGAGGCGCATGGCAAAGCCGACGTGGTTGACGAGGTACAGGGTACGGTAATCGGTCGGGTCCACCTGCGTATGGAAGCCATCGCCCTCTCCTACCCAGGCATTGTGTTGATTGAGGATACCCCGCCCTTCGCGGCTGTTGCTAGGGCCGGTCCACAGGCCGTTGTCCTGTAGGCCTCCTGTCACCCAGTAGGGTTCGCGCATATCGGCGCTGAGGGCGTAGTACTGCCCTATCGCCATGTTGTTGAAAGACAGGATGGTTTTTCCACCGTCTATGGTCAGGCGCAGGCCCTGATCGGTGGCGAGGTACATAATGCGGCTGTCGTGGGGTGCAATCCACAAGTCGTGGTCGTCGCCGCCGTCGGTGTACCAGTTGCGCTCTTTGAAGGTCTTTCCCCCATCGCGGGAAATCCGGAAATCGCGACCCACGACGTAGATATCGTCTGGGTTATTGGGATCTATCTCTATTTGTCCGTGGTAATATGGCCTCAGGGCATGCTTGAGGAGAAAAGTCCAGCTTTCCCCGGCGTCGTCGGAGCGATAGACGCCGGAGCCGGGCACCCCGTCGGGCAGTTTTTCATCGGCTTCATAGGCAGCCACGAGGATTTTCGGGTTTTTAAGACAGATGGAAAGGTCAATGTTGCCGCTGGGTCCTGCTGCCAGGCCTTTTTTGATTTTTCGCCAGGTTTTGCCTCCGTCTGTACTTTTGTAAATCCCGCCATTCGGACCACCGCTGGTGAAGGTGTAGGGCTGGCGCAAGCGCTGGTAAAAAGCAGCAAACAGCACGTTGGGGTTGCCGGGTTGAAAAAGAATATCCGAGCAGCCCGTTTTGCCATCATTGGGAAGCCCTCCCCCTACTTTTTGCCAGGATTTACCTCCGTCCGTGGTGCGGAACAGCCCCCTTTCGCCGGAATAGCCCCAAAGGTGGCCGGGAGAAGCTGCATATGCAATATCGGGATTGGAAGGGTGCAGGGCAATCGTCTTGATATGCCCGGTCGTCTCTAATCCAACATGCTGGAAGGTTTTACCGCCATCTGTGGATTTATAGACCCCGTCGCCCCAGCCGCTGGAATTGCGATTGGCCGCTTCCCCTGTGCCGACCCAGAGGATGTCGGGGTTAGACTGGTTGAGGGTCACTGCGCCGATGGAGCAGTAGCCGTATTTGTCAAAAATGGGCTCCCAGGTAATCCCCGCATTCGTAGATTTGAATACCCCACCCGAGGCAGAGGCTACGACGACATGCCGATAGTCGCTGTGTAAGGCATCTATGGCAGCGATACGCCCCATCATATTGGCGGGACCTATGTTGCGCCAGCGAAGAGCAGACGACGCCCAGTCGGAGGATTGGGCAACGGCAGAAGCGACCGAAATAAGCAGAACAACAATGAAAAACAGCGAACGATTCATGACGGAGACTGAGTTAGACTTGTTGCGCGAGGTCAGCGAGGGAAGAAAAAGAGCCATTTTTCCTATCTTCGCTGACCCATCATCACAAATGTATGGACACTTTTGAGATATAACATTAGACTTGTTGCGCGGGGTCAGCGAGGAGGGAAAAAAGAGTCATTTTTTGTCCATGCGAAGGCTTTTTGAGGGAGTATAGCTCTGCTATATGACCGAAAAAAGGCACAGCATGGGCGAAAAAGGGCCTTTTTGACCCCTCGAGGATCCCCCGCGCAACAAGTCTATTAAAAAAAACAATTATGTTGTCTATGCTGCGCACCGATGCTGCCCACCCGGATTTCATAGCTTTGGTCAGGCTATTAGATGCCGAACTGGCCGAACGAGACGGCAGTGAACACGATTTTTACCACCAATTCAACGGTATCGCGAACATCAAACATGCTGTCGTGTGCTACGAGGGAAGCACTCCCGCAGGCTGCGGGGCCATCAAGGCCTTCTCCACAGATGCCATGGAAGTGAAGCGCATGTTCACACGACCCGATTACCGGGGCAAAGGAGTCGCCCGGGCGGTCCTCGCCGAACTGGAACACTGGGCCGCCGAACTGGGCTTCGAAAAATGCGTACTCGAAACCGGAAAGAAACAGCCCGAAGCGATTGCCCTGTACCAGAAATGCGGCTATGCCCAGACGCCAAACTACGGCCAGTACGTCGGTATCGAAAACAGCCTGTGCTTTGAAAAGGCCGTCCGGTGACGCTCTACCACTGCTTCCTAAAGTCGCGGCGCGAAAAATATTTTTCTATCAGGCAGTATAAAAGGATGAACAGGTAGCGACTGCCCATTTCCCTGATTTTGAGTTTGGACTCCCCGTACTTGCGGTTGGTCCAGGAGTTGGGCAGCACGGTGTAGGAATAACCGCGCACGATGGCCTTGAGCGGCAACTCCAGCGTAAGGTTGAAATGGGGGGATAAAAAGGGCTTCAACCCTTCAATAGTCTCTTTTTTATACAGTTTGAACGCATTGGTCGTATCGTTGTACTTGATCAACATCACCATGCGCACAATAGTATTGGCAATTCGGTTGATAATTTTTTTGGCAAAAGGATAGTCTATCAGCTTTCCCCCTTTCATAAACCGGCTCCCAAACACGCAATCGTACCCGCCTTCTACCAGGGTGCGGTAAAATTTGATCAGATCCTCCGGGGAATCGGACAGGTCGGCCATCATGATGGCGACGCAGTCTCCGGAGAAGCGCTCCAATCCATAGCGGACGGCGTATCCAAACCCGTTGGGCCCGTGGTTAGTCTGGTAGGTCAACCGCGGATAATGGGCTTTCAGGGCCTCCAGGACCCCCGCTGTATTGTCTTTGGAGTTGTCGTTGACGACAAATATCTCGAAATCAATCTGCGCTTCTTCCAGCGCATCGTGCAGTTGCCCAATCGTCTCCGGGATAGACTCCGATTCATTATAGGCAGGGATAACTACGCTCAATCTCATAACGGCTCACAGGTTTTTATAGGCTATACTGTTTGCCGCTTCTGGCTTAGCCAAGCCGACACATTGCTCAACGCAATGTAAAAGCCCATTAGGGGAATCAACTTGAAAAATCCACGGCGGAAGGTGAAGGGGATATTTACAGCCGGGAACAGAATCAGCAACAGGTGAAATCCAAGGTACAATACCCCGATCCAGAACAGCATCACCATCCCGTCGGGAAGGGCTTTGCGGATGATACTCATCGCCAAAGCAGCACCAAGGAACAGGAAAAATACCGGGACGGTATAATTCCAATAGCCGCTTTGCAGGATGACAATATTGTTCATTTGGGAATAGTTCTGTGCGATAATCGAGAACAAACCCTCTAGTTTGGGCTGTATCTGGCCAGCCAGGTTGACGGCATCGGGCAGGTACAGTTCGGTGTACAGAATGCTCCAGAGGAATACGGCCAGGATAGGGGCCAAAGAGAACAACACGGGGGCTTTCAGCAAGGGCCAGTCTATTTTTTTGCGCTGCCGGTAGTCCTCTATGAGAAGCCACAGCGAGCCAAAGGGCATGAAAAACACGGTTTCTGTCCTCGACCAACAGGCGAAGAACATAGCTGCCATGGCCAATCCGAGCGATGCATTGCTTTTGTCCTGCGTATAGCTATAAAAGGCATACACCCCGACAAAGAAAAATACCGCGTTGGAGTAATCCGTCTGTAGAATAAAAGAATACGCATAAAACTCGGGGGCAAACAATACGAATAGCAGAGCAAAAAAAGCTACTCCGGGATGCGCGTGTTTTTTTGCCACGGCGTAGAAATACAGATAAAAAAAGGAACTGAGTAGTCCAAGCCATACCTGCCCGAAGTCTATGCCCACCCCCCTGGAGAGTACCTGCATGAGCATGGTGAAGGGGGCATAGAACAACTGGTTGGTATAGTAGCTGCTGAAGGGCAGCAATTCAGTGAAGAGTTGTGAGCCCGCGATAGAGCCATCCCGTACGGCATACTTGGCCACCAGATCTATGCCCATGGTAGCATCGTAGGAATGCGGGGGGTAGTAATAGGCCCTCCAGGTTGAAATCAGTCCGAAAAAGGCGATAAACAGCAGTGGAGGAATATCGTAGAGCTTGAAATTCCAATGGGCTTGCTTGAAAAAAGAAAGCGGAAAATCCCGCTTCCACAGGAATACCGCTATCAGGAACAGCACCTGTGACCCCCACAAAGTCAGCGGACTGATGGGCAAGGTCAATGCGTCGAGTAAAAAGACGAGAAAAGAGGCCATGCCCATGCCCAAAATCACAGAGAGGGAAAGGGTTTCCATCCCCGGACGGGATTTTCCGCCGCCCAGGATATGCAGTAGCCCTAATCCCACGAAAAAGCTTAGGGTCAGCAGCGCCAAGGTCAAGATTGCTTGCATGCTGTTTAGTTATTGGGACGTTATGTATTGGATTACCTGGTTCCGGTCGGTCATCATCGGAGAGGGCTTGCCAAAGGCCTTTCGCACTTCCTGGTAAATATTTTCGTCTTTGATTTCTACCAGTGCTATCTGTTTTTCAGGAGTGATAAACACCGTATACTGGGCAGTTTTTATGGTGTCTTCGGGCATGCCCAGGGTAATGGGCCGGACATCCATACAGTGGTAGCTAAAGATGTTGCTCTCTGCCAGGTAATTATACAACTCGTTGACCGCGTTGGGGTTGTTTTTGTCGTAGATGGACTTCAAGTAGTACGTCTGGGGCGGGAGCAGGAAGCGGGACCCCTTGGGTACGTTTTTGCAAACAAAATCAAAGATATTGAACACCTGGCCATGGCGCTCCATGCTGCGCGTCAGCGTGTCGAGTTTGGCGCGTTGCTCCGGTATTTCGCGGAAATAGGGCAGCACCCGTTGCTGGAGCCATGCCTTGTTTTGGGGCAAACTGATGAAAATCAGAGGCGCCAAAAAATAGAATACCCATCCGATGAGGTTAGACGGCTGACCCGGAGGAATGGGCTTGTTTGGTGTCTTGCCGCTTGTGGGTGTGGGTCGGGCTTTGATTTTTTTTGCCATATACCTGTAGTGTTACGCGTTTCGATGAGCTTGTTGTTCGTATATCTGCACCAGGATATCGTTCAGCCCATAGGTGTAAGCCCATTCCGGATAATGCGCCTTGAACTTGGATACATCCGAAATATACCAGATATGGTCGCCGATGCGGTTGTCGTTGGCATAGGTGTACTGCATGGGCTTACCGGTGATGTGTTCGCACATCGCAATAGCTTCTTTCATGGAGCAGTTGGAGTGTCGGCTCCCTCCGGCGTTATACACTTCTCCCTGGCGCGGCTTGAGGTAGAAGTGGTAAAACATATTCACCAAATCGTAGGAGTGGATATTGTCGCGTACCTGCTTGCCTTTGTAGCCGAATACGGTGTAGTGATTTCCGGTCACCGCGCATTTCATGAGGTAGGATAAAAACCCGTGCAACTGGGCTCCGGAATGGTTGGGGCCCGTCAGGCAGCCCCCGCGGAACACTCCTACATTCATCCCGAAATATTTCCCATACTCCTGGGCCAATACATCTGCCGCCACTTTGGAAGCACCAAACAGGGAGTGCTTCGAGTTGTCAATGCTCATCTCCTCGTCAATCCCTTCCTTGAAGTAGGGGTGGCTTTCCGCTATTTCCCAGCGATCTTCCAGCTCGACCAAGGGGAGCGTGTTGGGCCGATCGCCGTACACCTTATTGGTCGACGTGAAGATAAATACGGCCTGAGGGCAAAACTGGCGCGTCAGCTCCAGTAGATTGAGGGTACCGTTGGCGTTGACCGTAAAGTCGGTGATGGGTTCTTTGGCAGCCCAGTCATGGCTGGGCTGGGCTGCAGTATGGATGATCAGCTTGATGTCAGAACTGTACTGATCAAAGACCTCCTTCAAGGCGTTGTAGTCCCGAATATCTGCCTGGACGTGTGTGTAGTTGGGGATTTTCTCCTGCAAGTCCTGCCGGCACCAGTCCGTCGAAGCGTCGCGTCCGAAAAAGTAGGCGCGCAGGTCGTTGTCTATGCCCACGACCAAATCCATTTTATCCGCAAAAAAACGCACGGATTCGCTTCCAATCAGTCCGGCCGAGCCGGTTACTATCGCTACCTTCATAATATCTATGCTAAAATGTGTTTCAGTTGCTCTTCGTTTTCCTTGATCCAAAGATATATATCGTGGAAAATATCGCGGGGCCCCTTTTGCGGAGCCCAGCCGATTTCAGTGAATAGTTTGGTGTTATCGGAAATATACGCCCTCAGATCCGCCGGACGGGTTTGGGGGTCGGAGGCGATAGCGATACGGTTTCCGGTGATTTCCTCGCAGATGCGGGTCATTTCCCGCAGGGAAGCACTGCAGGCCAATCCGCCACCGGCATTAAATATTTTTCCGGTAAACCGGGCGGTATTGTGTATTTGCAGGTCTATCAGCGCAAGGGCGTCGTCTATGTGCAATATGTCGCGCACTTGCTTTCCGCTCCCGCCGTAGCCGATGTACGTCAGGGATTTATTCCAGTAGTGCTTCGCCATCCAAAGGGTGACTACACCCTGGTCCGTTTTACCCATTTGCCGAGGACCGGCGATGACCCCAAAGCGCGTAACCGCCGCTTCCAGCCCGTAGAAGGCCGCGTATTCCTGGATGAATAGCTCTGAGGCGAGCTTGGTAGCCCCGTAAAAGGAACGAGCACCGGATAAGTCCAGTTCCTCTGAGATACCTTGTGCGGAGATGCCGCGCTCTGTCTGCCGCTCGGAAAAGGAAAAGCGCTCCGCCTCCTCTACAAAGTGGGCCTGTTCGATGCGTTCGATGGGATACACTCTGCTGGTCGAGAGAAAAATCAATCGGGCCTTGTATTTCAGACACGCATTGAAGCAGTGTATGGAACCGTAGAGGTTGTTGTGGATTACATAGGTGGGGTCGTCGTCGAGGCCAGCCAACACGGAGGGCTCGGCAGAGGCTTCCACCAGTACATCGAATGCACCTACCGCGCGGATATCCTCGGCATTGCGTATGTCGCCATGCACAAACTCGATACCCCGTCGCTTGAAATCAGCCAGGTTTAACTCGGCGCCCCGCCGTTTCAGGTTATCCAGGGCGACGATGGTATAGCCTGGGTATTTGTCCTTGAGGTGGATACAAAGGGATGACCCTACGAACCCCGCTCCCCCGGCAACTAAAATTTTCATATTCAGAATTGACGAACTACTGGAACTCCAAAACCGGCCCAAAGGTAGCGAATAATTTTTTTGCTTTTAGGTATAGACTTATTGGAAGGGGGATTATCAAGAGGAAAAAAAGAGTCCTTTTCGTCCATACGAAGCCTTTTTGAGAGCGTAAACGATGCTATATGCCCGAAAAAAAGGGCCGTACGGACAAAAAAGGGCCTTTTGGAACCCTCGACAACTCCCCCCGCAACAAGTCTATTCGTAACCCGGGTTTTGCTTCAAGGTCTCATTGGCCGTCAGCTCCCGGCTGGGGATGGGCATGATGCCGCGGAATTCATCTACGCCCAGTACAGCCTTGATTTGCCGCGTGCGAGCCAGGTCGAAATAGCGGTGCCCCTCGAAGTTGAGCTCGGCACGGCGCTCGTCCAACAGGGCGCGTTGCCAGGCGGCGTCGGAAGCGATGTCGGAAGCGGCGAGTGCCGGAAGGCCACGCCTTGTGCGCAACTCGTTCAAGTCGGGCAAACCACTTGCCCGGCCCCGCGCCTCTGCCCGGATGAGGTACATCTCCGCCAATCGGACGATATAGGCCGGGTTGTCTTTGTTGGCTTCGCCGCGATACTTTTGGGTACGCCCGTCGGGCAGGATGGTCGCATCGTTCTTACCCACTTCGAAGTTCAGCAGGCTGGCCCGCACGTCGCCCGGGCGGGCGTTAAAAAATGCCTTCAGCGATTCGGCTGCGAGGTAGTTCAGCTCCGGGCGTATGGCGTCGTCGCGGCTGTAGGTGGCCCCGTTGTACCCACTGCGGTTTTGGGCGTCAAAAGCAAGTTCGAATACCGATTCCAGACTTTGGCGCGTCCGGAAAATATCGGGATAAGACGCCGCCTCCAGCAAGGCAAAATCTCCGGAGGCGATGACCCTGCCCGCGAAATCCGCTGCTTTGGCCATATCCTTTTGATAGAGGTAAACCCTTGCCAGCAGCGCATTTACGGTATTGACATTGACCAACTGGATGTCCTTTTGCTCTTTATCCAGCAACCCGGCGGCGATATTCAACTCCGACAAGACAAACTGGTAGGTGGCGGCCACGCTCGCCCGGGAGGGCCGGTCTGAAATCTTTTGTACGCTCTGCACCAAAGGAACGCCAAAGGCGGAGTTGCTGTTCCAGTGCTCCCCGAAGTAGCGCAACAGGTCGAAGTGCGCTAGGGCGCGAATGGCCCGGGCTTGTCCTTCGAGGTGCTTCTTTGCTACCGGGTCGAGGTCTTCCACCTTGGTCAGGCCGTCCAGTAAGTAATTGCAGTTGGCGATGACGCGGTATATCGAGGTCCACAGCTCTTCGATGATGACGTTTACTCCTGTCACGGCCCTGTTGCCGAGCTGGTCCAGGGAAAGGGCCTGGTAGCCGCCTGTGACGGCGTTATCGGTATGGCCTTCGCACGCCAGGAGGTAGGATTCCCCGTAGTACCCGGGCTGTTGCATGGCGCTGTACAGTCCGAGCACCGCTGCTTCAGCACTGGCACCGTCGGTGATGGCCTCGTCGGCAGCAATGTCGTTGGGCGAGCGTTCCTCTAAGAAATTGCAGGACCACAGCAGGGCGAGGGCTAAGAAAATACTTGTTTTTTTCATGACAACACTATTTTTTAAAAAAGTCATGGTCGTAGTCTATTGGACTTGTTGCGAAGGGTCAGCAAGGAGAAAAAAGAGTCCTTTTTTGATCCCTCGCCACATCGCCATACGTCTATTTATAACTTTAGGTTAACCCCGAGCAGCAGGGTGCGCGAGGAGGGATAAGCCCCATAATCCACCCCTGCCGTACGGTCGGCAAGCCCGCCGTTGGACGACACCTCGGGGTCGAATCCTTTATACCCGGTCAGGATGAGCAGATTCTGTCCCTCGGCATAGACCCTCATCCCGCTGAAGCGCCCCACTTTGGGAAAGGTATAGCCTATATTCACGTTCTGTACCCGGAAAAAAGAAGCGTCCTCGACCAGTTGTGAGGAGTTGAGTACCAAGTTGAGGTTGACAAAAGAGGCCCGCCCATATTCTGCTTCGTCGCCTGGCTTGCGCCAGCGGTCGCGCACGTTGACCGTATTGTTGGCATAGATAGAACTTAAACCACCGTCGTTGCTCCAGCCCAGGTTCTCCGTCGTGCCCCGGATCAGGTTATACACCTGGTTGCCCACCGAAAAGCGGGTAAACACAGATACGTCGAAGCGCCCGAAACGGAGGTTATTGCTCAGCCCCCCAAACCAGTCGGGCATAGCTTTGCCGATGATTTGTGCGTCGTCGTAGTCAATGACGCCATCCCCATTGGTATCTTCAAACTGTACATCGCCGGTTTCGGGATCCACACCGGTATAGCGCAGTCCCAGAAAAGACCCCAATGGCTGCCCTACCTGAAGGATATGCGTCGCTTCGAGATCGTCGTATGCGTTGAGATAGACCCCGTCGCTGCTCAGGCTTTTTATTTCGTTGTGGATAAACGTAGCATTGATATTCAGGTCCCACTGGAATTTGCCGCGGCGTACGACGGCAGCGTTCAGATTGTATTCGATGCCCAGGTTCTGCACCTCGCCCCCATTGCGGGTCACAGTGGCGAAGCCGGTGGTGCCGGGGATGATGTCTTCGCTCAGCAACCTGGCTTTGATGGAATTGAAGAATTCCAAGGAGCCACTGAAACGCCCTTCTCCGATTTCGTAGTCCAGGCCCACATTCAACATGCGGTTGGTCTGCCAGCTCAGCCCCGGGTCGGCGAGGTTGCGAAGCTGGATACCCGCCCGTCCGGCGTAGCGCGAGGCGGAGTAGAAGATGACGTTCTCAAAGTCCCCGATTTCCTGATCGCCTGTCAAGCCATAGCTTACCCGCAGCTTGAGGTCGCTGAACACGCTTTTCAACCCGCTCAGGAAGGCTTCGTTGGACAGGCGCCAGGCCAGGGCCCCCGAAGGAAAAAAGCCGAAGCGGTTGTCGCGGGAAAAGCGGGAAGAACCGTCTGCCCGTGCCGTAACCGTAAACAGGAAGCGGCTGCGGTAATCGTAGTTGAGCCGCCCAAGGAAGGAGAGAATGGAGAAAGAAGTGCCCGTCGAAGTAGCGCGGATGATGTTGGCAGCGCTGGACAAGCGCTCTAGTCCACCGGGAGGGAAACCCTGCCCGGTCGCTCCAGCGCGCTCGATCTGTGTGCGTTGCAACGTGACCCCGCCCAGAGCGGTGAAGCTGCTTTTGCCGTTTGACTGGGTGTAGTTCAGCGTATTTTCGTTCAGCCACGTGATGCTGCGGAAACTGCCTTCATAGGCCTCGCCCCCCACTGCTTCTGCATCGGCGGTAAGCGGCGATTTGAACTGGTTGTCAAATACGAAGTTGGCATCGCCCGACCAGGCAGTGCGTACGCTCAATTTGCCGTTCAGCTTGTAATCGGCATAGAGCGTACCCAGCGACCGATATCCCTGGGTGTAGGCGCGGATTTCTTTGGCCGACTTAACCGGGTTGTCCGATAGCCAGTTGGCCTGGTAGTCTTCAAAACTGGCGTAGCTGCCGTCCTCTTCATAGGCGGGCATCAGGGGGGAAGCACCCAGGGCATTGGTGATGATGCCCGTATAGGTGTTGTCGTTGAAACTCCGCCGGTTGCGGCTCGCCGTGGTGTTGAGCGTCAGACCTATGTTCAAGCGGCTGCTGACGCTGTGATCCAGGTTGAGGCGGTAATTGAAGCGGCGGTAAAAATTCTCGATGATGACCCCCTGCTGATCAAAGACGCCGATGCTGGTGAAGTAGCGGGTCTTGTCGTTGCCCGCCCGGAACGACAGTTCGTAGTTTTGGATGGGCGCTGTACGCGAGACCTCATCCAGCCAGTTGGTGTTCTGCCCCGAAGAAAGATCAAAGTTGTCGAGGGGATCCGTCAGCACCGACGGATCAAAGCCTTCCCCAAAGACTGCGGGGTCTTTTTTATACAGTGCCAGGTCGTTGCGCCGGGCCTCCTCTATCAGCTCCACCATCTCTTCCGAGGAGAGGAATTCAATAGGGCGGGCGATGCGCTGAAAACCGGTATAGACGTTCAGATTGGCTTCCTGACTGCCTTTTTTGCCCCGCTTCGTCGTAATCAGGATGACGCCGTTGGCGGCACGCGCTCCGTAGATAGCGGCGGCCGATGCATCTTTCAGCACTTCTATGGATTCGATGTCGTTGGGATTGATGTCGGAAACGGAGCTCAAGGTCTGCCCGGAACCCACGCTTTGCCCCTGCAGATCAAAGGAGGTGGAAAGGCTGGAATTGCTCTCGCTGAGGAGCGGGATGCCGTCCACCACATACAAAGGGGCGTTATTGCCCCGTACGTTGACCAACAGGCCGGCTCCCGGGGTTCCGGAGGCGCTCATCACGTTCAGGCCGGCCACCCGGCCCTGCATACTTCCCGCCAGGTTTGAAACCGGCTGGTCGCGGATGTCTGCTCCTTTCAGCGAAGAAATCGCCCCGGTCACCTGGCTGCTGCGCTGGGCACCATACCCGACGATGACCACCTCGTCGAGCCGGAGATCTTCAGGTTCGAGTACGATATCCAACTGGGTCTGACTACCCACGGGGACCTCCTTGACGGCGAAACCTGTATAGCTAACGATGAGTACATCGGTAGCTGCCGCCTGGATCTGGAATTCCCCGCTGATATCGGTTACGGTACCCCGCTCGCTGCCTTTGATGAGGATGGAAGCGCCGATCAAGGGCTCCTGGTCCGGGTCGCTTACCTTCCCCCGGATTGTGGTGCCGCTTTGCGCCCGAAGCAGGCTGAGCGGCAGGAGAAGCAAGAGGAGGAAAAGGAATCGTTTCAATTCGGGTATTTGCATGGTTGGCGAGTTATGCAGTTAATAGATGATAATTTTTTACAATACGTTCTGCTGCCCGGCGTCCGCTCAGCACTGCACCATTCATATAGCCCTGATATCGCAGGCTGCAATGTTCCCCGGCAAACAGGATATTCCCTTCCGGTTCTTTTTCCACCCCGGCAAAAGCAGTCCACTGGCCGGGTGCATAGACGGCATAGGAGCCTCTGCTGAAGGAGTAGGTCTCCCAGGAGAACGAATGGATACGGCCATTGGCGGCTTCTACCAAACCGGGCCAGGCTGCCTCGAGGGAGGCATAATACATGTCGAACAAATCGGGTTGCACCAAAGTGGCGACATCCTCCCCGAAGCGACCACCTCCGAAGAAGGTCAGGCTGCCGCTACGGCTGTTCTGCATGCGGCTGCTGTCCCAGCCACTGCAGATATGGTTGACCGCGTGGAACCAGCCGTTGAATCCGTGCCTTCGCCATACGCGCTCATCTACTCCAAAGACGACTTTACCTCCATTGCCGTACCCCAACTCCCGGATACAACGCCCTTTCACTGGCGACCACTCAAACCCAACCGTCCTGACTTTGCGCAAGCAGGTAAACGGCAGCGTCAGTACCAGATAATCACATTCTACGGCAATCTCGGCGTCGCGGTATGCGAAAACAGCCTTGAACCCTTGTGCCGTTTTATGGATTTCAGTCAGGACATGATCCAGAGAAACGGAATCCCCCAGGGTATGGGCAAGCGCATCGGTCAGCGCCTGGTTGCCCGCTTTGATTTTATAGACCCGATCCGGGCGCGCGCGCCTTTGTTCTGCTGTTGCGGGTAATCCGAGCAAAAAGAACAGGTTTATGGCCGACTGCCGGCTGGCCCACTGCGTAAAGTAGGAGGTCGCACGCGTACAGAACAACTCGGCGAGCCAACCCCGAATACCAATATCCTCCAGGTACTCGACAATTGAAAGCTGGTCCAGTCCTGCCCATGCGGCTGGGTTTCGGTAGGAAATCTCGTCCGGGTCTTCCGGGAGTTTTGCCATATCAGCCAAAAGCCTGGGCAAAAATGGTTTCAACGCGGTTTCGATATCTTGTTCGGAATAGCGCCTGCCTCCTATCCAGACCATAGGATTCATTCCTAGGTCATCTTCCCGAAAATCCAGCAATTCCAGTTGGAGGGTGCTGGCCAAATCCAGTACGTCGCGGTGGTCAGCATCTATGTATTCCCCGCCCAGTTCCGTCAGCACACCAGTACCAAAAAAGTCTGCCAGGGTCATCAGGCGCCCGCCACATCGGTCAGAGGCTTCGAACACATCTGCCGAAAGTCCTGCCTGCTTCAAAAAGTACGCTGTGCCCAAACCAGCCAGACCAGCCCCTACAATAAGTATGCGCGGCGGCCGCCCTGCCTGCCTCTGCGGCGGTACGCCGGGCAGAGGTGCTTCCTGGCTTTTTACCGGTATCCCGCCGGGCACTCCTGCTGGATTGTGCAGCATAGGGTCCGGGGAACCGGAATAGAGCAGCCGATTGAAACTTCGCTGAATTGGCCTTGACAGGTACTGCTTCATAGGCGGTTATCGTAGTTTTATACAAATTTTTTGGACGTTCCCGGGAGTTGGTTTTCGCGTTGCGAAAACCAACTCCCGGGAACGTCCAAAAATAAATTTTCGTGCCCGGCACAACTGACCTGTTGTACCCCCTACCCAATCGTCGGGGTGTCGAGTTCGGCCAGCGAGGCAGCAATCATCTCCTGGGTCACCTCATGGCGTACCAGTTTGCCGGCGAAGTAGTCCTCATAAGCCGGCAAATCGAAGTGGCCATGGCCACAAAGATTGAAGAGGATAGTTCTGGAGACGCCTTCTTCTTTGCAGCGCTGTGCTTCCTGCAAAACCGTTGCCATGGCATGCGTGGCTTCCGGAGCGGGGATGATGCCCTCGGTGCGGGCGAAAAGCACCCCGGCCTCGAAGCACTCAAGCTGATGGTGGGCGCGGGCTTCGATCAATTTGTCTTTGAGCAACTGGCTCACAATAACCCCGGCGCCGTGATAGCGCAAGCCGCCGGCATGTATGGGGGCGGGTACGAAGTTATGGCCCAAGGTGTACATCGGCAGCAGAGGCGTCATACCCACCGTATCGCCGAAATCGTAGCGGAACACGCCACGGGTAAGTTTTGGGCAGGAAGCAGGCTCGGACGCGATACAACGGATATTGCGGCCCTCGTCGAAGTTGAGGCGCAGGAAGGGAAAGGCGAGGCCGGCAAAGTTGGAGCCTCCGCCAAACGGTGCCACTACGATATCCGGCAAGTCGCCTGCTTTTTGCATTTGTACAACCGCCTCCTGGCCCAGGATGGTCTGGTGCATGAGTACATGGTTGAGGACGCTGCCCAGCGCATATTTGGTGTGGTCTGCCATGGCGGCCTGCTCTACAGCTTCCGAGATGGCGATGCCGAGGCTGCCGGGCGAATTGGGATCCTGTGCCAGAATTTGGCGGCCGGCCTGGGTATGGTTGGTCGGAGAAGAATAGACCTTGGCTCCCCAGGTATTCATCATCAACTTCCGGTAGGGTTTACCATCATAGCTGACCTTTACCATATAGACCTCGCACTCGATGCCGTACATGTTGCAGGCAAAGGCCAGTGCGCTGCCCCACTGCCCAGCCCCGGTTTCCGTCGTGATGCGCTTCACCCCTTCCATCTTGTTGTAGTAAGCCTGGGGGATAGCCGTATTGGGCTTGTGCGAACCCACTGGGCTGGTGCCTTCGTACTTGTAATAAATCTTCGCCGGGGTATCTAGCGCTTTTTCCAGATTGTAAGCCCGGTACAACGGGGTAGGGCGCCATATGGTATAGGCGTCCCGCACGGGATCCGGTATCTGTACCCATTTTTCAGCCGATACTTCCTGCTTAATCAGCTCCATAGGAAAAAGGGGGGCCAATGCTTCCGGACCAATGGGCTCTTTTGTACCGGGATGCAGGGGAGGTAGCGGCTTATTAGGCATATCCGCTATGATATTGTACCAATGATCCGGCACTTCTTGCTCTGTCAACAGGATTTTTCTGGTTTTCATTAGGTGATTTATTTGAAAGTGAAAAAATTGAATGGAAACTACAATAAAAATCCATTTTTTCACCCGCAGCCTGTCTTTTTTATGCGCAGCATTGAAAAAAAACGTAACTTTAAGAGGATTTCAAAAGGTAATACCCCTTCCTTTTTAAAATCTATCCCATTACTGGATTAAAAACCGCGAATCATGGACAAAACGAAGATGCAACAAGAGTTCCTGGAAATGAAGGCCAAAATCCAGGAAAAGATGGACGAGCTCCAGAAAATCATGGAGGAGACCACCGATGAGGCCCGCGAAGAATACAAAGAACAGGCAGAAAAAGTAAAGGCCTTTGCCCACGAAATGGGCGGCAAACTGGAAGCGTTCGCCGGAGAGGTAGGCGAGGAAGCCGCCGAAGAATGGACCGAGTTCAAGGAAACTGCCCAGGTGAAGTTGACCGCGCTGCGCGAACGCCTGGGCGAATGGATTTCACCCCCTGTCAAATAACCCCTTTCCCGCCCGTGCGCTCCGATACGCGAGCACCTATTTCCAAGAGTCCGTCCAACGTCAAATTTGGATTTACGGCGTGAAAAAGCCCTTGCAGGGGGTGTAGAACCGCCGAAAGGCCGCCGGTAGCCACTGCGATGAAGTGGCTACCGGCTTCTTTTCGTATATCTTCCACCATGTACGTCACCAAGCCTACATACCCACGCAACACACCGCTCTGGATAGCATGTGCCGTATTTTTCCCGATGGGGGTTTCCGGAAGTTCCAGCGGCACCTCGGGCAACTGGGCCGTCTTATCGAATAGCGCATAAACGGCTGTTTTCAGACCGGGCGCAATGGCCACGCCGAGTATTTCCCCCCGGCGCGTCACCGTGGTAAAGGTGAGCGCCGTCCCAAAATCTACGATGATGCAATCTTCCTGGTACAAAGAAAGGGCCCCAACGGAATTGGCGACCAGGTCCGTGCCGATTTCGTTGGGGCGCAGAATATCCATGTCGAGGTAGGGATACCATTGAGGTCCTACCAGAATCGCCTCTTTATCAAAAAATTGCCGGATGAGATCCAGAAAAAGCGTGTTCAGGTTGGGCACGACGCTGCTCAGCACGACCCGCTCTACCTGCTGGGGCCGAAGTCCTGATTTCAAAAAGCGCTCCGCAAAATGGTTGGCATAATAAGCTGCCGATCCAGCTTCCGTGACCGTATGGAAGCGCCACACCTCCTTCCATTCGCCCCGTATATGCAAGCCGGCGACTACGTTTGAATTTCCTATATCTATGGCTAAGAACATCTTTTCAGGGCAATTTGCGTTTTATAATACGTCAATAACAAAATACGCGGGATTTAGTCGCATATTTACTCCAAAATAATCATTGTAAAAATGGACAGCCAATTTTTCAGCCTGAAACGCAAAGTGGATCGCTACCGCGAAGTGCAGCAAAACACATCAGCCTTCCGCGAGGCCTGGAAAAACGGGGTGCGCGACCTCATCCAGCAGTCGCTCGACCAGATATGTGCCGAAACAGGGCTTGCCGCTACTACCGAAATTCGCTCGGAAGTGGATAACCTCGAAGCCGTAGCGCTCACCCTGGGCGATACGCCCAGTGGCCTGTTGCAAATCCTGGGGGCCGGCCTTCGGCGCGACCTCATCAAGCACAATGGTGCCCTGATCTACCAACAGCTGTTCAACGGCAAAATTTTAGTCCTCATAGACTACCCCTTCATAGAAAACTACGGCGATCCCCGCCCACCCAAAACCATCGTTATCTGCAAGCCACAGGAGTTACAGCCCCCCTTCTTCATACGCCACGTGGAAGAATGGCTCGAAGAAATGATTGCCTGGGAAGATTACGATGACGAAGAGCCTATCAAACGAATAGGTTTTACCTTCGGAGGCAGTAAAAAAGGGGAGGCTGGCCTGACCCTTGAAAGCGATGTACAGTAGACTTGTTAATTATTCTAACCTATAGATGATGAACCGTTTTACCTTGCTCTTTTTACCCCTTCTCGCTACAGGGGTTCTCTCGGGCCAGATGCCGGCCAACGTATCCTCGCTGTCTTCGGCCGACCGGGCCAGCCTCCTCAAACGCCTGGATCAAATCGGGCCGGAATACGCCGGCGTAGCCATGAAAATCTGGGAATGGGCCGAAGTCGGCTACCAGGAAGAGAAAAGTTCCGGGCTCTTGCAAGAGCAACTGCGCAAAGAAGGTTTTCAAATCGAAGCGGGCGTAGCCGATATCCCTACCGCCTTTGTCGCTTCTTTCGGCTCAGGTAAGCCAATCATCGGCATACTCGGTGAATTCGACGCACTGCCCGGGGTGTCCCAGGCAGCCGTACCGGAGCGCCGGGAGCGCCCTGAAGTAAAAGCCGGCCACGCTTGCGGGCACCATCTGTTTGGCGCTGGCTCGGCAGCGGCAGCTGTAGCCGTAAAGGAATGGCTGCAAAAAAGCGGCAAGTCCGGCACTATCCGCTTCTATGGCACCCCCGCCGAAGAGGGCGGCGCCGGCAAAGTCTATATGGTGCGCGCCGGCTTGTTCAACGACGTGGATGCCGTGATTCACTGGCACCCATCGAGCCAGAACAGCGCCAGCGCCTCCTCTTCCCTGGCCAATATGTCGGCCAAAATCCGCTTCTATGGGGTAGCCTCCCACGCAGCAGCAGCCCCCGATAGAGGGCGCTCGGCGCTCGACGGCGTAGAAGCACTCAACTATATGGTCAACCTCATGCGGGAACACGTACAGGAAGATGCTCGCATCCACTACGTCATCACCCGGGGCGGTGAAGCACCTAACGTGGTACCGGCGTTCGCCGAGGTCTATTACTATGTGCGCCACCCCAAAATGCAGGAAGTGAAAGATATCTTCGCCCGCATCATCAAAGCCGCCGAAGGGGCCGCTATGGGGACCGGCACGCGTACCGACTACGAGCTCATTCACGGCGTCTATAACCTGATGCCCAACGAAGTACTGGGCAAAATCATGTACAATAACATGAAGGCCGTGGGCGGGTTTACCTATACCGAAGAGGAAAAACAATTTGCCGAAAAAATCGCCACTACCTTGAACCGCCCGGATATTTCCCTGTCTTCCACCGCTATGGTTCAGCCATTCGAGGTCATCGAAGAAGGCAACGGGGGTTCTACCGACGTGGGCGATATCAGTTGGGTCGTTCCAACGGCCGGCGCAGGCACAGCGACCTGGGTGCCCGGCACCGCCGCCCATAGCTGGCAGGCCGTAGCCGCCGGCGGCACCAGCATAGGGGCCAAAGGAATGATGGTCGCCGCCAAGACCATGGCCCTTACCGTAGTGGACCTCTTTAACGACCCCGGTGCGCGCGCCGCAGCCAAAGCAGAACTCGAGCGCCGCAGAGGAGCCAACTTCAGCTATCAACCCCTGCTGGGCGACCGCAAACCCCCGCTCGATTACCGAAAATAGATTTTTCGTATGCGTTTTATCAACCTTTTTTGAATCGCCCCGCGACGCGGTGGGGGATGGACGCTTCCCGCACCCATTCCCCCACCGCGAAAAGGGCTCGTAAACCAATACAATCCATGCGATTCCTGATTGTCGCAATCGCCCTGTGCTGGGCGGGGTGGGCCAAGGGGCAAGAAGCCAAACTCGCCCAACAATACTTCTCAGACGGCGAATTTGAAAAAGCCGTCGTACTCTACGAAAAACTCCTGCAGCAACAGGACAACAACGAGATTTTTTTCGATCGCTACACCGACTGCCTGCTCCAACTCAAACGCTACGGAGACCTCGAAAGAACGGTCAACCGGATGATCAAAAAATACCCAGAGGACGGGAAATACTACATCACCCTGGGCCGCGCGTATGAGCAACAGCTCAAAGAAGCAGAAGCCAATACCCAGTACCGGAAGGCTATCGAAAAATTGCCGAAAGACCGATACTCCATCATCCGGCTCGCCAATGCATTTGCCAACCTCAACAAAGTGGATTTCGCCATAGAAACCTATGTCAAGGGCGTCCAGCTCCTCAACGACCGCGCCATTTTTGCCTCCAGTCTCGGCGAACTGTACCACCGAAAGGGCGAAACGGCAAAAATGATTGAGCAGTATCTCAACTTCCTCGACGTCGTACCCGACCGAATAGATTATATCCAGACCCTTTTCCAGCGTTTTCTCGACGCCAAAGGGTTCCAGGAACTCCAGCGCCAGCTTTACGAACGCGTGCAGGCTAACGACTCGGCCACCCACTATCCCGAACTACTGGCCTGGCTGTTCTTACAGCAAAAGGACTACGAGAACGCCTTGCGGCAACTGCGCGCCCTCGACCGCCGGCTCAAGGAAAACGGCGCCCGTATTTACCAGATGGCTCAAATCGCGGCCAACGACGGCGACTACGACCCCGCTATCGAAGCATTCGATTTTATCGTAGCCCAGAAAGGCGTAGAGTCGCCTTTCTACCTGGACGCCAAGCGCTCTTCCCTGCGCTACCGTCGCATCAAATTGATAGAGGGGTTCTCTTATACCCAGGCCGACCTGCGCGTGCTGGAGGAGGAATACCTGTCTTTCCTGGAAGAAAACGGATATAACCGAAACACAGCCCCCCTCATCCTGGAACTCGCCGGCCTGGAGGCCTACTTCCTGAACAATATCGAAAAAGCTATCGCCCTACTAGTTCAAATGATTGATTTTCCGGGTATTAACCCCCGAAAGCAAGCTGAAGCCAAGCTCGAACTCGGCGACCTGTACCTCATCCGCGGGGAAGTCTGGGAGGCTACTTTGCTGTACTCCCAGGTAGATAAGCTCTTCCGCGACGACCAGCTCGGCAACGACGCACGCTTTCGAAACGCCCGGCTGTCTTACTACGCCGGCGACTTTACCTGGGCACAGGCACAGTTCGACGTGCTCAAAGCTTCTACCTCTAAACTCATTTCCAACGACGCCCTGGATTTGTCTGTGTTCATCACGGATAATTTGGGTCTCGATACGAGTGCTACCCCCCTGCAATTGTATTCACAGGCCGACTTGCTGGTGTTCCAAAACCGGTTCGAGGAGGCATTCGCCAAATTGGATAGTCTTCTCAAGGCTTTCCCCGGCCACGCCCTGGAAGACGATGCGGCCTACTTGCGCGCGCAGGTCTTCCTGAAACAGAAAAAGTACGGGGATGCTGCCAAAGAGTACCAAAAAATAGTAGACGCACACGCGGATGGGATCCGTGCGGACAACGCACTTTTCGCCCTCGCAGGGCTGTATGAAAAGCAACTAAATGACGTGGAAAAGGCCAAGGCCCTCTATGAAAAACTCTTTATAGACTATTCGGGCAGTACCTTTGCCGTAGAGGCTCGCAAGCGCTATAGAATCTTGCGCGGAGATAAGGTACAGTAAACGAACAGGCGAGGAGCGGCGGTTATTTCAGCCGCTTCTCGTCGGAGACCGTCAACTTGAAACGGCCTTGCGCACGACGGCGCGACAATACCTTGCGCCCATTCTTCGTGCTCATGCGCGAGCGGAATCCATGTTTGTTTACGCGTTTTCTGCGGGAAGGCTGATACGTCCTCTTCATTATTGTACGCTTTTATAGCTTCTTCTAATCCTTGTTTAAAAAGTTTGGCAAAGGTAGATTTATTTTGCTAATCTGCAAAATAAAAATGACGCACTTGTAGCCGGAAAGACGGGGTGGTGTAAAAACCTCTACACCGTCAGGATTTCCTTTTCCTTCACATCCAGTACCTGATCTACCTTAGTCGAATACTTATTGGTCAGTTCCTGGATTTCTTCTTCCTTCCGCTTGCCGGAATCTTCTGGGAACCCATTTTTGACTGCTTTTTTAATATGTTCCATCGCGTCGCGGCGGGAGTTGCGCAGGCTCACCTTGGCTTCTTCGCCCAGGTGCTTGGCCCGCTTGACCAGGTCGCGGCGGCGCTCCTCAGTGAGCGGCGGGAAGGTCAGGCGGACCACCTGTCCGTCGTTCATCGGAGTGACTCCTATGTTGGCCTCAAAGATTGCTTTTTCGATGGGTGCCAGAGTTGATTTTTCCCAGGGCTGTATGACCAGTGTGCGCGCATCTGCCGCACTGATGCTGGACACCTGGCTCATCGGAGTCATGCTGCCGTAATAAGACACCAACAACTCGGATACAATGGCCGGACTGGCTTTGCCGGTAGTGATTTTAGCCAACTCGTGGTGTAGGTGGGTCATGGCGCGTTCCATGTGATCCCTGGCCTCTTCCAGGTACATTTCTATTTCTTCCTGTGTCATAAATTAACGCGTATAGGTGTACATTTTTAAGAAATCAATCCAGAAGGAGCACTTGCCGTGCACCGTGCGCTATTCCTCGTTGGCGCCTATGTATCGAAAAATGAGGAACAACAGCATCACCAATGCCGAGAGCGCCGCAGACACATAGGTCATTGCCGCCCATTTCAAGGCGTCTTTTGCCCCGGCGTATTCCGTCCCGCGCGCAACCCCCGACTGGTCCAGCCAAACCAGGGCCCGACGGCTCGCGTCAAACTCGACCGGCAGGGTGATAAAACTGAACAAAGTGGTGACGCCGAAAGCGATGATGGCGAGCAACATGATCTGCGGCATACTGTTGATGGTCATGAACGCGATAAGCAGCAGCCATTGTTGGGCCATTGCGGACAACTGCACCACCGGTACCAGACGAGAGCGCAACTGGAGCATGCTGTATGCAGTGGCGTGTTGCACCGCGTGGCCGCATTCGTGTGCAGCTACAGCAGCCGCCGCCACGTGCCGGCCATAAAACACCTCCTGGCTCAGCGCTACCGTCTTGCTGAGCGGATTGTAGTGGTCGCTCAGCATGCCATGGCTCTCTACCACCTGCACATCGCGGATGCCATAATGCCGCAACATTGCTTCTGCAACCTCACGGCCGGTCAAGCCCGAACCGGTCGGCATATGGCTATAATGAGCAAATTTGGATTTCAAACGTTGCCCAATGAACAGACCCACCAGGGAAAGAACACCGGCAATCGCCATATAACCATAATACTCAAACATAGGACACGTTTTTTTGAATCAACGAATAGCCTCGAAACGGGTGTATGGCTGCAATACCTTTGGAATAACAATCCCATAGGGCGTTTGGTTGTTTTCCAGTAGCGCCGCGACGATGCGCGCCAGAGCCAGGGCACTCCCGTTCAAAGTGTGCGCGAGCTGTATGTCTTTGCCATCCCGAAAACGCAACTTGAGGCGGTTGCTCTGGAACGTCTCAAAGTTGGACACCGAGCTGACCTCTAACCAACGCTTTTGCGCAGCAGAATACACTTCAAAATCGTATGTCAACGCTGCAGTGAACCCCATGTCCCCGCCGCAAAGACGCAAAATGCGGTACGGTAACTCCAACTTATCGAGCAGGCTGGCCACATGTTCCAACATCCTTTCCAGGGCTTGATAGGAGTGCTCGGGGTGGGCCAGCTCTACGATTTCCACTTTGTCAAACTGGTGTACCCGGTTCAAGCCGCGCACATCGGCCCCGTAGGAACCCGCTTCGCGACGGAAACAGGGCGTATAGCCCGTCAGTTTCACCGGCAGCTGGGACACGTCCAGTATTTCGTCGCGGTAGAGGTTGGTCACGGGTACTTCGGCCGTAGGGATAAGGTAGAGGTTGTCGCGCTCGACAAAGTACATCTGCGCCTCTTTGTCTGGAAGCTGGCCCGTCGCACGCGCCGTTTCTTCACTGACCATCAACGGGGGAATAATTTCTTCGTAGCCCGCTGCGGTCGCTTCGTCCAGGAAAAAACTGATCAGGGCCCGCTCCAGGCGCGCACCTTTGCCCCGAAAAACCGGAAAACCGCTGCCGGTGAGCTTCACGCCCAACTCCAGGTCAAATATCTGGTACTTCGAAGCCAACTCCCAGTGAGGCAGCGCATTTTCATGCAAGTGGGGCAGCGGATGCGGCCAGTCGCGATATACTTCGTTGTCTTCAGCAGAACGACCTGCCGGTACACTGGCATGTGGAATATTAGGAACCTGGTACAGAAGATCCTGCACCTGCGCAACTGCCTCGTCATGCCGGGCCTTCTGCTCGACACTGCCCGCTTTGAGCGCAGCGACCTGCGCACGAAGGCCCTCCGCCTCCTCTTTTCTCCCCTGCTTGAACAGAGCGCCAATCTCCCCCGAAAGCCGGTTTTGTTCCGCCAGGGATTTATCCATCTCCGTTTGCAGCGCCCGACGAAGCCCGTCCAGGCGCAATATCTCTTCTATGATTGCAATCTGCGCATCCGACCAGTTGCGCTTTTTCAAGCCCTCGACGACGCGCGCTTTTTCATTCCGGATAGTCTGAAGCTGTAGCATGTGGTGTTTACTTGTAAGAAACCGGGCATTTGTACCCCTGGTGTTAATTTTTTGCAAAGATAGTGCGCCCTATTCAAAATATAATGTATTTTTGTGCCCATAAAGGCTTTTAACGGCCAGGCGTACTGTGTTTTCTCAAAATTCCGGGTGTCCTGGTTTTTCAAATCCAACTTTTTCCACTTGATTTTTCACAGAACGACATTCGGGACACTCCTTATGACTCATTAGTCATATACATCCTGCTTACACCGGGCAGATGATCCATCCCTCCTGCGTTCCTTTTTTCACCCTTAACGGTTTCCTCTTAAAGAGACTTTGTATGCTGGATATTCTGCAACTGAATGACATGCTGCTGCCGGAACTACGCGACCTGGCAGAGCAAATAGGACTCGCCAACTATAAACGATTGAATAAAAAAGAACTGGTTTATAAAATTTTAGACCACCAGGCCCTCAGTACGGACGGAAAATCATCCTCCGCACAAGAAGAAGTACCCGATATCCCCCAAAGCATCGCCAGCCGGGAACAGTTCCGAAGCGACGTCCAGGTCGAACCCTCTCCGGAAAATGGCGATGATGCCGATACCGGAGAAGACGAAGACGGCTCCGGCCGCCGCCGCCGGGCACGCAAGCGAATGTCCTCTTCCAACGAACCCGAACTGCCCTTCCAACCCCGCCCTAAACCGCGCCACGACAACCGCCCGGACTTCCGCCCCGAACGACAAGATAAGCCTGAACGCGACCAACGTCCCGAACGGCCGGAAAGAAACGAGCGCGATCAGCGCCCCGATAAACCCGAGCG
>CAZSMU010000007.1:0-30395 GCA_964607915.1 uncultured Haliscomenobacter sp. | reverse complement strand
GGAAAGAAACGAGCGCGATCAGCGCCCCGATAAACCCGCCAAGCCCTGGGCAGGGAAAAGCGAAGAACCTCAAAGGTCTTATAACCAGGAATCTGCCGAAGAATCCCAACCCGACGACAGCGAAAAATTCGATATCGAACTCGACGGGGTCATCGAAGGGGAAGGCATCCTGGAAATGATGCCCGACGGATACGGGTTCCTCCGCTCCGCCGATTACAACTACCTCACGTCACCCGACGACATCTATGTGTCGCCCTCCCAAATCAAATTGTTCGGTATCCGCACCGGCGATACCATAAAGGGAGGTATCCGCCCGCCCAAAGAGGGGGAAAAATACTTCGCCCTGCTGCGCGTATCCAAAATAAACGGCCGCGACCCCCAGGATTTGCGGGACCGCGTACCCTTCGACTACCTCACCCCACTCTTCCCCACAGAGAAATTCAAACTTACCACCTCGCCGACGGGAAGAGACTTGGGCAACCGAATGATAGACCTGTTCACCCCCATCGGAAAAGGTCAGCGGGGGCTCATCGTAGCACAACCCAAGACCGGTAAGACATTTTTGCTCAAAGATTTGGCCAATGCCATCTCCAAAAACCACCCGGAGTGCTACATCATCGTGCTGCTGGTGGACGAGCGCCCCGAGGAAGTGACGGACTTCAAGCGCAGCGTCAACGCTGAGGTAGTGGCCTCCACCTTCGACGAACCTGCTGACAACCACGTGCGCGTAGCTGGTATCGTCTTGGAAAAGGCAAAGCGACTGGTCGAAAGCGGCCACGATGTCGTCATCATGCTCGACTCCATCACCCGCCTCGCCCGTGCCTACAACACCGTGGCCCCGGCCAGCGGCAAAGTGCTCTCCGGAGGCGTGGAAGCCAATGCCCTGCACAAGCCGAAAAAATTCTTCGGCGCCGCCCGAAATATCGAAGGAGGGGGCTCGCTTACCATCCTCGCTACCGCACTCATAGATACCGGCTCGAAAATGGACGGGGTGATCTTCGAAGAATTCAAAGGTACAGGCAACATGGAACTCCAGCTCGACCGGAACCTGGCCAACAAACGTCTCTTCCCTTCCATAGACCTGACCAAGTCCAGTACGCGCCGCGACGATTTGCTGCTCGATAAAGACACCCTACAGCGAATGTTTATCCTGCGCAACCACCTGGCCGATATGAAACCCGACGAGGCCATGGAGTTCCTGCGCAAACATATCGTCTCCACCTCCAATAACGACGAATTCCTGATGTCTATGAACGGTTAATCCCGCTTTTGATGATGCGCCTGCGTTTCCTCATCGTACTCCTGGCACTGCCGGGCATGTTTCTCCCTCTGTACGCACAACAGCTCACCCATGTACAGGGCGAATTGCTGGTGCGATTCAAGGACGGTGTGCGCGCCGGGCGGTGGATTGAACACCAGACCGCTTTCCGATCCGAGTCGTACCGCGTCGCGCTCGGGTCGGTAGTCGCGGAAGAGCTCAACGTCTGGAAACTTCGTTTCGACTGGACAAAAGTGGATGAGAATGCCTTGCTGCGCCAACTCCGCAAAGAACCGGAGGTGGCTATGGCACAGTTCAACCACTTCGCTTCCCTCCGCAATCGCCTGCCCAACGATCCTGCTTTTGCCCTGCAATGGCATTTGTACAACACCGGCCAATTGGGGGGCACCCCCGGTATGGACCTGGACATGGCGCGCGCCTGGGATATCACTACGGGCGGCGTCACCCCCGGCAACGATACCATCGTCATCTGTATCATAGACAACGGCCTGGATACCTCCCACCCGGATATCCGGCCCAATTTGTGGTTCAACGCCCGGGAAATCCCCGATAATGGCATAGATGATGACAATAATGGCTATACCGACGACCGGCACGGCTGGAACAGTATCCGCGGTAACGGTAACGTCAGTGAGTCCAATTTCCACGGAACCCCCGTTTCCGGTATCGCGGGCGCACGTGGTAACAATGGCGTGGGCGTCAGCGGCGTAAACTGGAATGTCAAACTCATGCATGTAGTAGGCGGCTTTGGGGCCATCTCCGAAGATCGCATCCTGCAGGCCTATCTGTACCCTTACCGACAGCGCAAGCGCTACAACGAAACACAGGGCAAAGAAGGGGCATTCGTGGTCGCTACGAATGCCTCCTGGGGCTTAAGCCGCATAAAGCCGCAAGAGTATCCTATCTGGTGCGCATTCTACGACACGCTGGGGCAGGTAGGTATCCTCAACGTAGCCGCTACAGAATCCAGTCAAAATATAGATGTGGACTTGTTCGGCGATATGCCGACCGCCTGTGGCAGCGACTTCCTCGTCGCGGTCAACAGCGTGGATATCAACGGAAAAAAAGCGCCGGGTGGCTACGGGGCTACTTCTATTGACTTGTCGGCTTTTGGGGAAAACGTGTATTCCACTATTACGGGTGGGGGATATGGCTATGAGCGCGGGACTTCCTTCGCAGCCCCCCTGGTCTGCGGGGCAATCGCACTGCTCTATTCCGCCCAATGCCCTACGCTCGCCGTACTCGCTGAAAACGACCCGCCGGCAGCAGCGCTTTGGATAAAAAATCTCTTGCTGCAGGGTACGACACCAAGTACGGAACTCAAAGACCTTACCGTGAGCGGCGGGCGGCTCAATGTATATAACAGCTTACGCCTTCTCCTCGACAACTGCGGCAACTGCCCACCCCCTTCCAAAATACAAGTCCTGGAGCGTACTGTAAGCAGCGCCCGCTTGGGTTGGATAGGGAACGACAGCATCACCCGCATAGACCTGCGCTGGAAAAAATCAGGCGACACCGCTTGGACAACCTTGCGCAACGTCAACCCACCCCTGCTGTTGACCGGACTCAGCTCCTGTACCCCTTACGAGTACCAATTCAGCATCACGTGCCGCTCCGACAGCATGGATTTTGGCTCCACCTATTCCTTCCGAACCGACGGATGCTGCGAGCCTCCCAGCGGCATCAAACTGCCCCTCATCAACGAACGCGATGTATTTCTGAGCTGGAACCCGGTCACGGCCGCCCTGGCATACAGCCTCCGCTATCGGGTAGTGGGCAGTGCGAACTGGCAGGAAACCAATAGCTTTTCCACCTCCCTGTTCGTGCGCAACCTAAGCGCCTGCAGCAACTATGAACTGCAAATCCGGACCCTCTGCGAAGGCGGGATCGCTTCAGACTACAGCCCCTCCACAACGTTTCGCACTAAAGGTTGCGGGGCCTGTATAGAACAGAACTACTGCCCCGCTACCGGGCTCGACAGCCTGAACGCCAGCCAGGAGTGGATCGCCAAAGTGCGGCTGCACGATTTTGAACACCGGAGCGGCAAAGCCGGATATGCCAATTTCACCGCACTGAGCGGCCCGACCCTCAGCGCGGGCGGAACGTTCTCCCTGTCGCTGCACCCGGGCTTCCCTGGTTTTGCCTCCCAGGAGTACTGGATTGTATGGATAGACTTGAACCAGGACGGCTTTTTCAGCTCACAGGAAGCAGTATTTGATTCCGGACAGGCCAGCCGCGACTCCGTCAACGGAATAGTACTCATCCCTGCCACTGCCAAACTCGGTGCTACCCGGATGCGGGTAGTCATGCGCTTCAAGCAGCCCGGCGTTTCCTGCGCTTTCCCCAAAGATTTCTATGGCGAAGTGGAAGACTACTGCGTGACGATTGCAAAAGTCAGCTCCGTTAAGGAAACGCCCCCCTCCCCTCCAGTGCGGGCTTTCCCTAACCCTTTTACGGAAACCGTAACCATACAGATAGACTTTCCCCAAAAACAGGAGTGGGTCACCTGGGAGGTTTTTACCGTGCAAGGCCAACTCGTACACCAGGAACAATTCTATAATGTCCCCGCCGGTATCCTCGAACGCAGCATCGGGCAGCGCGACTGGCCCGATGGCCTGTACTTGCTCCGCAGCCGCTCCCCAGAAGGTACTTTTTTTAACAAAATACTGAAAAACAAGCCGTAAAAGAAAGGTCTGGACATTTGTACCAGCAAACATCCAGACCTTGAAGATGCGTCTTCTTGTAGCGCGGGGGAGGCTTGAACTCCCGACCTTGCGATTATGAATCGCACGCTCTGACCGGCTGAGCTACCGCGCCATACTTTTTTGCGGATGCAAATATAGGATTTATTTATTTTTCTATCAAATGAAATGCGTATTTTAATATCAGGTCGGCAGAGATTAGTTAGAGGTTCAACTCGATGGCCCCTTGCAACCTGTCTGATGGCAATCCGTTTTTTCAAAAGCAAATGTACAACATGATAGAACTATTCGCAACCGAACGCCTGCGCAGCTTGTACCCCCGTATCAAGGCTTTTTTAGAAGAAGAAATTTATCCCTTTGAGGCAGAATGGCTGCAGATGCCCTTCAAAGAAGTGGAGAAAATATTGCGGGCAAAGCGGGAAAAAGTAAAATCCCTACGCGCCTGGAACCCTTACCACGGTGAGTCGCACGGCGGTGCCGGCCTCAACCTGATGGAGGTGGCGCAACTTGGCGAACTCCTGGGGCGCTCCCCGTTCGGCCATTTCACGTTCAACTGCCAGGCGCCGGACGCCGGGAATATTGAATTACTGCTGCTGTACGGCAACGAAGAAATCCGACAGCGATACCTACACCCGCTGCTCGAGGGCGAGATTCGCTCTTGTTTCTCCATGACCGAGCCGGGGCTGGCGGGATCCAACCCCGTACTGATGGCCACTACGGCCGTGCGCGACGGGGAGCACTATGTCATCAATGGGCATAAGTGGTTTACCACCGCTGCCGATGGAGCCGCTTTTGCCATCGTCATGGCCGTTACCAACCCGGAGGCCGAGAGTCCCTACAAAAGGGCAAGTATGATCATCGTACCGACCGACACCCCCGGCTTTGAACGGGTGCGCAACATACCGGTCATGGGGCATCCCGGCGAGGGCTGGCATAGCCATGGCGAAATACGCTACACCGATGTGCGGGTCCCCGCAGGCAACCTCCTGGGCCCGGAAGGCGGAGGATTTATGCTCGCACAGGAGCGCTTGGGCCCTGGCCGAATCCACCACTGCATGCGTTGGATAGGTATCTGTGAGCGCGCGTTCGACCTCATGTGCCGCCGCGCCGCATCCCGGGAGATCGCCCCGGGGCGCGCCCTGGGGCAGATGCAGATGGTACAGTCCTTTATTGCCGAAAGTCGTGCCGAAATTGACGCCGCCCGTCTGATGGTGCTCCATGCTGCCCTCAAGATACAGGAACAAGGCCAGCATGCCGCCGCCGCAGAAATTTCCACCATCAAGTTTTTCGCCGCCAATGTCCTGCACAAAGTGGTGGACCGCGCCGTACAAGTCCACGGCGCCCTAGGCGTCACCGACGATACTTTGCTCAGCTATTACTACCGCGAAGAGCGCGGTGCGCGCATCTACGATGGCCCCGATGAAACGCACAAGGCCTCTCTGGCGCGCAAAATTCTCAAGCAATACGGCGTAAAGGCATAAAGGCTATGATTACGGAAAACACCACGCCCATGCGAAAAGGAGAGGAGCTGTCGCAAGAACCGCTACACACCTTCCTGCTGGCCCACCTCGACGGATACCGCGAGATATTGGAATTGCGGCAATTCCCGGGAGGATACTCCAACCTCACCTATTCCATCCGCACGAATATCGGGCATTTCGTCCTGCGCAGACCGCCTTTGGGGGCCAACATCAAATCGGCGCACGACATGGGACGGGAGTATAGGGTACTCCACATGCTGAAGCCGGTCTATTCGCGCGTCCCGACCCCTGTTTTGTACTGCGACGACGCCGAAGTCATCGGTGCCCCTTTCTACCTCATGGAAAAAGTGGAAGGTCTCATCCTCCGCAACCGCCCCCCGGAAGGGCTCGACCTGGGGCCGGATGTGATGCAGCGCCTTTCCTGCGCCGCCATAGATAACCTGGCCGACCTGCATGCCCTCGATATTGACCATACCGGCCTACGCCAACTGGGCAAGCCCGAAGGCTATGTACAGCGCCAGGTCGAAGGCTGGATTAAAAGATACGAGCAATCGGCAACCGATGCAATCGCAGGCATGGCATTCATGGCTGAATGGATGCAGGCGCAGCTCCCCGCAGAAAATCCCCCCGTGCTGCTGCACAACGATTACAAGTACGATAACCTCATCCTTAACCCCGACAAGCTGGACGATATCCGCGCGGTACTCGACTGGGAAATGTGTACCGTAGGCGACCCCTTGATGGATCTTGGTCTTTCGCTCGCGTACTGGCTGCACGAAGGGGAAGGAGGCCCCTTGCTGTCGTCTATCGGCACCCTCACCTGGCTCCCGGGCAACCTCACGCGCCGGGAGGCGGCTGCCCGCTATGCCTCCCGCAGCGGTCGCGACATCGAAAAGCTCTTGTTCTACTATGTTTTCGGCAACTTCAAAATCGGGGTCATCGTGCAGCAAATCTATTTCCGATATAAAAAAGGGCTCACCCAGGACCCCCGTTTCAGCCATCTCATAGACGCGGTGCGCTTCTTTGGAGCGCGGGGCCAGAAGGCGATTGAAGAGGGTAGGATATAGTCCTGTGTTCGCCATCCCGTCCGGCATAGTCCCCGGCTACCCATTTTAAACGCGACACCCCTGTCAAAAAGAGCCTCTTAGTGCCCGCGCTATGAAAATTTTTCTATCTTGCTTCCTTGACCACCCATGTAATCGGGTAGCCTTGTAAAAACCTGAAAAACCTGTTACAACCTAAAGAGTATGAACGTACTGCACACCATTGACTGGTTGATCATCTTCGCGTATTTCGCGATTGTCCTGGGTATTGCCTGGTGGGTGATCAAGCGGCAAAAAGACACCTCAGACGAATATTTTCTCGCCGGGCGGGACCTGGGCTGGTTTGTCGTCGGTGCTTCGATTTTTGCTTCCAACATCGGCTCGGAACACCTGGTCGGCCTAGCCGGCTCCGGAGCGACCGACGGCGTAGCCATGGCCCACTACGAACTGCACGCCTGGTGTCTGCTGGTATTGGGCTGGGTGCTCGCTCCTTTCTACATGCGCTCCAAAGTGTTTACTATGCCGGAGTTCCTGGAGCGGCGCTATTCGCCGACGGCGCGCGTCGTGCTATCGCTGATTTCGTTGGTCGCGTACGTGCTCACCAAGGTGGCGGTCGGTATTTTTGCCGGGGGCATCGTATTCGGTGTACTGATGCCGGAGCTCAACCTTTGGGGATTGAACAGTTTTTGGATTGGCTCTATACTCGTCATCGTCCTGACGGGCATCTATACTATCCTCGGGGGTTTGAAAGCCGTCGCTTACACGGAAGCCCTACAGACGGTTATCCTGATACTCGGCTCTTTGCTGGTGACCTGGTACGGCCTCGACGCCCTGGGAGGCTGGGGCGAGCTGCGCCGCATTGCGGGTTCCGATATGTTCAACCTGTGGAAGCCGCTGGTACCGGCGGGCATGGAAGGTTCCTGGGCCCCTGTGCGGACGGAAACCGAAATTGCCTGGTACTTCAACAGCAACTACCCTTGGCTGGGCATGTTGCTTTGTGCGCCGATCATTGGTCTGTGGTATTGGACGACCGACCAGTACATCGTACAGCGCACGCTGGGGGCCTCCAGCCTCAAAGAAGCGCGCAGAGGAACCATTGCGGCTGCCTTTCTGAAACTATTGCCGGTATTCATTTTCATCGTTCCCGGCATCATCTGTTTTGCACTGGCTGCCAGTGGCAAGTCGGAAGCCCTGGGGGCGGCCCTACTCGACAGCGAGGGCAAGTTGATCAATGCCAACGCGCAGCAGGCCTTTCCGTTATTGGTAGCAAAGGTATTGCCAGTCGGTATCCGGGGAATGGTCGTAGCGGGTCTTTTAGCAGCGTTGATGAGTTCCCTGGCCGGGGTGTTCAACGCTTCTTCCACACTGTTTACCATGGATTTCTACTCCCGTTTCCGCCCCAACGCTTCGGAGGCTGCTCTGGTGCGCATCGGGCGCATCGCCACGGCGGGCATGGTGGTCATTGGATTGTTATGGATTCCCGTCATCCAGGGGAGCCGGGGGCTATACGACTACCTGCAAAGCGTGCAGGGGTATTTAGCCCCGCCTATTTTTGTCGTCTTCTTCTTTGGCGTGTTTATGAAGCGTATCAACGCCCAGGGCTGCCTGGCCGCGTTGGGCATCGGCTTTGCGATGGGTCTGTTTCGCCTCGCAATCGACACCCCGGTAGCGCTGGTGGAGGGCTTTTCATATGCGCCGGGTTCCTTTTTCTGGATTGTGAACAACATCTTTTTCCAATATTACAGTCTGTTGATTTTCATCGTGTGTTCCGTAGCCATTGTAGCGGTCAGCTATGCCACGGCACCGCCGTCGTATGAGCGCATCCGGGGGCTCACCTTCGCGACTATGACGGCGGAGCACCGCGCCGAAAACCGCGCCAGCTATACCAAGAGCGATGTCATCTGGTCAGGGGTGGTCGTGCTGCTCATTTTGATTGCATACACATATTTCACCGGTTGATAGGGGATAACCAGGCCCTAAGTCACTGCATAAAACCAAAAAATATGAAAAACCGCCAATGGCTTCTCGCCCACCGGCCCCAGGGATTGATTCAGCCGGGGGATTTTGAATGGAAAGAGCAAGAACTACGGGAACTCGGAGAGGGGGAAGTGCTGCTGCGCAACCTGTATCTCTCGTTAGACCCTGCCAACCGGGGATGGTTGGCAGAAAGCGGTTCCTATATGGCTCCGGCAGAGCTGGGGTCCGTCGTGCCCGGCATTTGTCTGGGGGAAGTCGTGCAATCCAACAATCCGAAGTTTGCCCCGGGCGATCTGGTACAAGCCATGATTGGCTGGCAGGACTACCTCATCAGCAGTGGGCGGGGGCTCTCGTCCCTGCAGCGGCTACCGGGGCTACCGCTGACCGCGTACATGGCTCTTTTCAGCCATATTGGGTTGACCGCGTACTTTGGATTGCTCGACATCGGGCAGCCCCAAGAGGGCGAAACGCTCGTGGTGAGCGCTGCCGCTGGTGCGGTGGGCTCTTTGGCCGGGCAAATAGGCAAGATCAAAGGCTGTCGGGTGGTAGGTATTGCCGGCAGCGACGATAAATGCCACTGGCTGACGGAAGAGTTGGGCTTCGATGCTGCCATCAACTACAAGACCCAGGATGTGCGAAAAGAACTCAAGACCACATGCCCCAAGGGGATTGATGTCATTTTTGAAAACGTGGGCGGCTCCATCCTCGATGCAGAGATGAGCCTCATGAACCTCCACGCCCGCATCGTCCTCTGCGGGCTGATTTCCGCGTACAACGCCACTACCCCGCCTCCGGGGCCTGCTTATTTTTCCTACCTCATCACGCGCCGCTGCAAAGCGCAGGGGTTTATCGTCAGCGACTATATGCACCGCGCTATGGAAGCTATCCCGGAACTTGCCGCCTGGTACATGGAAGGCAGGCTCAAATACCGCGTGGACGAGGTAGAAGGGCTGGAAAATGCCCCGACAGCCATCAACAAGCTCTTCGACGGCAGCAACCAGGGCAAGCTGGTAGTGAAGGTTCACTGACACCTTCGCCGCACCGCGAAACGCCCATCCGGTTGCGGTGTTCGTAGCCTTTTGCCCTCATTACGAAAATATTTGCAGTAAACATACCTCCGTAGGCGCCATATTTTGCGGAGCTTATAGAGGTATGTTTACTGCACCCAACGCAAAAAGGGAGCTGTTTCCACAGATGTGAAATAAAAAAGCCTTGAAATCATTTCAATTTCAAGGCTTTTTAAATTTTGCGGTCCGGACGGGACTCGAACCCGCGACCCCCTGCGTGACAGGCAGGTATTCTAACCAACTGAACTACCGAACCAAACCTGCATTTCCTCTTGTGTAAATGCGAACGCAAATATAGGGTTAGTTTTAATACTGCGCAATACCTAAACATAAAAAAAGAAAAAAAAATAGGTGTCAAAGCCCAAACAGCAGGTAATTGCTAACTTTGTCCTTCGCGCCGTGTGCAATTACGCCCGGCTTGGCTAAAAATGGCTGCTCATGGTATTCCTGGATTTTGAAAAACCGCTCGAAGTACTCTACGAGCAGTTGGATAAGCTCAAAGAGATTGGGGGCGACGGCGAGATAGACGTTACCGACACCATCCGCACCCTGGAAGCAAAAATTAAAAACAAGCGCCGCGAGATTTACAGCAACCTCAGCGGATGGCAAAAGGTGCAACTCTCCCGTCACCCGGAACGACCCTATACGTTGTTCTACATCAACCAGATGTGCAAAAAGTTTACAGAGCTGCACGGCGACCGCTGCGTACGCGACGACAAGGCCATCGTAGGTGGGCTTGCCTCGCTCGACGGGCAGACGGTCATGGTCATCGGACACCAGAAGGGAATCAATACCAAGATGCGCCAGTACCGAAACTTCGGTATGGCCAACCCGGAAGGCTACCGCAAAGCACTGCGCCTCATGAAAATGGCCGAGCGCTTCCAAATTCCGGTCATCACCTTTATTGATACGCCCGGTGCCTACCCTGGTCTGGAAGCGGAAGAGCGCGGCCAGGCCGAAGCCATCGCCCGCAATCTCTTCGAAATGGCCCAGTTGCGTACCCCGATCATCTGCATCATCATCGGGGAGGGAGCGTCAGGGGGGGCTATCGGCATCGGCCTTGGCGACCGCGTCTTTATGCTCGAAAACACCTGGTACTCCGTCATCTCTCCCGAATCCTGCTCCTCTATCCTGTGGCGGAGCTGGGATTACAAAGAACAAGCTGCCGAAGCGCTCAAGCTGACCGCCGACCACATGTTCGCGCACGGCCTCATTGACGGTATCATCAAGGAACCCGTCGGGGGGGCGCACTCCGCACCCGAGGAAATGGCGAAACTCCTCAAAAAGCAAATCAAAAAATCTTTGTCCGAAATCGCGGACATGGACCCCGACGAGCGCATTGAGGCCCGCATCGAAAAGTATGCCCGCATGGGCGACTTCCTCACCGTTTCCGCAGAAGAGGGTACCGGCGAAAAAAGTGATAAAAAAGAGAAAAAGAAATAAATGGCCCTATTCGAATCGTTTCGGCTCGGGGTACGACAACGCTCCCTGCAGCGCATCCTCGACAAAGCGCCCCACGCGTCTAAAAAACGCATGAACCTGGACAGCGCCTCGTCGGTCGGCATCTTGTTCGACGGTACAGACCCCGCCCGGCAGCAATCTGTGGCCGACTACTACGATGCCCTTCGCCTGAAACAGGGTAAGAAAGTCCAGCTACTGGGCTTTGTGGATAGTGAGCAGGAGGATGGAAGCCTTCCTTTCCCCTCCTTCAGCCGCAAACAGATTGATTGGGCGTTCCGCCCCCAAGGCCGCGCCGTCGAACTGTTCCTGCAGACACCTTTCGATATCCTGATCCTGCTCCATACCACCCCCCATCCCATCCTCGAATACGTTGCCGCCCAAGCCACTGCCTCCTTGAAAGTAGGCCCTGTCGCCGGGGAGACCCGTATTTTCGACCTCATGATTGACCATCCGGATGCTCCTATCCCCGTGTTCATCCGCGAAATGGAGGCTCTCCTCAAAAAAACTAACGCCTGACTTTCGGCGTTAACAGAAACGTACATATACACAATACCATGTTTGGCTTTCTCGGAAAATCCCTACAGAAACTCTTTGGCACCAAGCACGAACGCGACGTGCAGGCGTATATGCCCATAGTCGAAGAAATCAACCGCATCGGCGGAACACTCAAATCCATCAGCAACGACGAGTTGCGCGCCAAAACGCACGCTTTCCGGGAGCGCATCCGGGAATACCTCAGCGAAATTGACCAGGAAATCCAGGACCTGCACGAGGAAGCTGCCCAAAGTGAGGACCTCGACCACAAGGAGCAAATCTTCTCCAGCATAGACGCGCTGAAAAAAGAGCGCAACAAATCGCTCGAAGCTGTCCTGAAAGAAATCCTTCCGGAAGCCTTCGCCGTAGTGCGCGAAGCCGCCCGCCGATTCAAGGAAAACGAAACCCTACAGGTCACGGCTACAGAACACGACCGCAACCTGGCCGCCCGCCCGAACAAATCCTACATCAAAATCGAGGGCGACAAGGCCACTTGGCACAACAGTTGGATAGCCGCAGGGGGGCAGATCCAATGGAATATGGTCCATTACGACGTACAACTCATCGGCGGCATGGTACTCCACGATGGAAAAATCGCGGAAATGGCCACCGGTGAAGGAAAAACGCTGGTCGCAACCCTGCCCGCTTACCTGAACGGCCTCGCAGGCCAGGGCGTACACGTCGTCACCGTCAACGATTACCTGGCCCGCCGCGACTCCGAGTGGGTAGGCCCGATTTTTGAGTTTCTGATGCTAACGGTGGACTGTATAGACAAGTACCAGCCGCACTCCGAGGGCCGCATACGCGCCTATCGCAGCGATATCACCTATGGCACCAATAACGAATTCGGCTTCGACTACCTTCGAGACAATATGGTGCGCGACCAGGAGGAAAAGGTCCAGCGAAGCCATCACTACGCCATGGTGGACGAAGTGGACTCCGTCCTCATTGACGATGCCCGTACCCCGCTCATCATCTCCGGCCCGGTAAGCCAAATGTCCGAAGATCAGGAATATGTGGAACTAAAACCACAAATCGAACGCCTGATCGCCGCACAGCGCAAAATGGCCACCGATTATTTAGCCGAAGCCCGGCGGCTCTTCGCCGACGGAAAACCGGGCACTGAGGAAGGCTCCGCCGGGATGGCCCTGCTGCGCGCCTACCGCGCCCTGCCTAAAAACCGGCCCCTTATCAAATTCCTCAGCGAGGAGGGCGTCAAGGTGTTGCTCCAGAAAACCGAGAACTTCTACATGCAGGAGCAGTCCAAACATATGCACCTGGTGGACGCACCGCTCCTCTTCGTCATTGATGAAAAAAACCGCTCTGTCGAACTGACCGAAGAAGGCGTAGAATATTTGTCCAAAGGCAACTCCGACCCTCATTTCTTCGTCATGCCCGATGTGGTTTCCGGCCTCATCGAAATTGATGCCGATACCTCCCTGGATACCGCTGCAAAAGAAGAGGCCAAAACGCACCTCTCTCAGGATTACGCGGTCAAGTCGCGCCGCCTCCACTCCATCAACCAGCTCCTCAAAGCCTATACCTTGTTCGAACGCGACGAGGAGTACGTCGTCATAGAAGGACAGGTCAAAATCGTGGATGAACAGACCGGCCGCCTCATGGAAGGCCGTCGCTACTCCGATGGCCTCCACCAAGCACTCGAAGCCAAAGAAAACGTCAAAATCGGCGAAATCACCCAGACCTACGCCACTGTTACCCTCCAAAACTACTTCCGTATGTACCACAAACTGGCCGGTATGACCGGCACAGCGGAAACGGAAGCAGGCGAATTATGGGAAATCTATAAGCTCGATGTCGTAGTCATCCCCACCAACGTACAAGTAATCCGCGAAGATCGCGAAGACCTGGTCTTCAAAACAGCGCGGGAGAAGTACAACGCAGTCATTGACGAAATCGTCAAACTCAGCGAAGCAGGCCGGCCTGTACTGGTGGGCACTACTTCGGTAGATATTTCCGAAAAGCTGAGCAAAATGCTCTCCTTGCGCAAGATAGACCACAACGTACTCAACGCTAAACAGCACCAGCGGGAAGCAGAAATCGTCGCCGAGGCAGGCAAACCCGGAAAAGTGACCATCGCAACCAACATGGCCGGTCGGGGTACCGATATCAAACTGACCGAAGAGGTGCGCCGCGCAGGTGGCCTCGCCATCATCGGTACCGAACGCCACGAATCGCGCCGCGTGGACCGGCAGCTCCGCGGCCGCTCCGGCCGCCAGGGCGACCCCGGTACCTCCCAGTTCTATGTGTCGCTGGAAGATAACCTCATGCGTCTCTTCCAAACGGATCGCATCGCGTCCCTCATGGACCGCATGGGCCACAAGGACGGGGAAGTGATCCAGCATTCCATGGTCACTAAATCCATCGAACGGGCACAAAAGAAGGTGGAAGAAAACAACTTCGGCATCCGAAAGCGCCTGCTGGAGTACGACGATGTCATGAACATACAGCGCGAAGCTATCTATAAAAAACGCGACAACGCACTCTACGGCGAACGCCTCGAGGTGGACCTCAACAATATGTTCCTCGGCATAGCCGAAAATCTCGTGCGCGCCCACCGACGCGAGGGCAACTTTGAAAGCTTCCGCCGCAATTCCGTAAACTTCCTGGGGCTCGATCCCAAAATGGATGCTGCCTACTTCAAAGAGTCGCCCATCGAACACCTGGCACAGGAGTACTTCGAACAGTTCCGCGAATACTACCAGCGCAAGGCAAGCCATATCGTCGAAGCACTGCTGCCCCAAATCACACAGGTACACCAAAGCCAGGGCCATATCTACAAGCGCATCCTGATCCCGTTCACCGATGGACGGAAGAGACCCTACGATATCACCGCAGAACTGGAGGATGCAGTAAAAACTAAAGGAAAATCTATCCTGCTCGACATCGAGCGGACTGTATCCCTCGCCATTATTGACGAGAAGTGGAAGGAACACCTCCGCTCCATGGATGAACTCAAGGATTCTGTGCAGTCAGCGTCTTTCGAACAGCGCGACCCGCTCGTCATCTATAAGGTGGAAGCGTATAACCTCTTCGAAAAGCTGGTCCTGGAAATCAATGAGGAGGTCACCTCCTACCTGGCCAAGGGAACCCTCATCTTTTCAGATGGCACCACCCTGGAGCAGGCCCGCGAACGCAACCACGAAATGGCGCGCAGCACCCAGACCAACCGCCAGCGCGAAGACGAGGAGGCTACGCGCCGCCGAGCCGCCGCCGCCGCTAGCCAGGCTCAGTCTAAGCCCCAAACGGTGCGCAACGCAGAGCCCAAAATCGGGCGGAACGATCCTTGCCCCTGTGGCAGCGGAAAGAAGTACAAACAATGCCACGGAAAAGGGCTGTAACCGATTATCGTTTTTTTTATATATTTGCTTTACTTGTTGATGCTCAACAATACCGCCAGCCCGGCGGATCCGGGTGACCCTTTAAAACTATACGATCATGCGCTATGCACTCCTGATGGTGTTTGCAATGCTGTTTGCAGGCATCCAGTCTATCAACGCACAATCTTGTTGCGCAAAAGGCCAGGCAGGTAAGACTGCTGCCGCGTCCATGGAAAAAGGTTGTACGGGAATGGCCAAAGCTTCTGCGGCCACTGCCCCGGAAGCCGGTGCCCCGGCCACCGCTTCGGCGGACAACGCTGGCGCCACCACAACCGCCGCTGCGCCCACTATGGCCTGCGCCGGCAAAATGACCGCTGTATCCGTTGCCAACAACAGCAAAAAAGAGTGCTCCGGCAACTGTGACGGCTGCTCGTCATGCGACCCTGCCCACTGCGATAAGGCCAAATCCAAGGGGAAGGCCAGCAGAAAAGCCTCTCTGTAAAAGTCCTGTGATCCGGAAGCCCCCGTTTCCAGGAGGCTTCCGGATTCCCCTTGCAACAAGTCTAATATATAACCGTGAAAAACTTTACGTTGGCCATGCTGCTGATCGGCTACGGGGCTATCCCTCTGTTTGCTCAGGGCACAAAAGCCCGGATGGTTGATTCCCTGGATCTCGACGCCATTCCTGCGGGCACGGTACAGCGCCTTTGGGTACATGTTTTCGACAACACGTTCTCCCAGCCGGTCTATGTACCGGTAATGGTCGCCAAAGGAGGAGCACCCGGCCCCGTAGTAGGCCTCACCGCAGCTATACACGGAGATGAACTCAATGGAATCCCTATCATACAGCGGCTGATGGCAGGGTTAGATCCTGAAAAATTGAGCGGTACGGTGGTGGGAGTCCCGGGCTTGAATGTCGTGAGCCTGCAATTGGAACAGCGGCGCTTTCCCGACGACGAAGACCTAAACCGGAATTTCCCCGGCTCTCCTAACGGCACCAACAGCGAACAATACAATTACTACATTTTCAACCGTATTATTCGCCATTTCGACTATCTTTTCGACCTGCATACGGCCTCTTTCGGCAGGATCAACTCCCTGTATGTGCGCGCTGACTTGAAAGACAGCACAACCGCCCAGCTCGCTTATGTACAAGATGCCGATATCATCGTGGACAATGCGGGTCCCAGCGCTGGAAATACAGGTGCGGGCCACACCCTTCGCACAGAAGCATTCCTGGCCGGTATTCCCTGCATCACCATCGAGTACGGCAACCCACAGGTATACCAAGAAGATATGATAAGCCGGGGAGTCCGGGGGATGCGCAACGCCCTTTGCCATCTCCGCATGATCCCCGGCGTACCGGAAGCCGTTCCCGAGGCAGCCGTATGTAAAAAATCCTACTGGGTTTATGTGGATGCCGGCGGCTTTCTGGAAGTACCGGTGGCGCTGAATCAGCGGCTTCGCCAGGGGGAGTTGATTGGCATACTGCGCAATCCTTTCGGCGATGTAATCCGCGAATACCGCGCACCCGAAGCCGGGATAGTGATCGGAAAAAGTACTAACCCCATCAACATGAACGGGGGGCGTATCCTGCATCTGGGTATATTGCGCTAAAACCAGGGTAGGAAAGAAGACTTGTTGCGCCATTGCTTCCTGACGCTTAGCGGACAAATTTCCTGTGCAAAATGTATCTTTGCCTTCCTGATTGAAAAATTGAAAAGGCAATATGTTCCACAACCTGTATATTCAGGATCCCTGGTGGCTTGGGTTGCTGTTGGTCCTGCCCCTTTGGTTCTGGCTACTGCGACGGCGCGAGCGCTCGCGTCCGGCAGCCATGCGCATACCGGCTCTGGACGGCCTATCCCTTGTGCCCTCATGGCGGCTGCGGCTGCGGACGGCGTTGCCCTGGCTGCGCGGTATTGCCATAGCCGCCTTGATATTCTCTCTCGCACGGCCCCAACGTCCTTTGCAAGAAGAGCGCATCAAAGCGGAGGGTATAGATATCGTGTTGTCTATGGACGTATCGAGCAGTATGCTGGCCCAGGACTTCCGGCCCGACCGCTTGTCGGTGAGCAAAAGGGTGGCAGCGGAGTTTGTGGACCGCCGTGCTTACGACCGCCTGGGGCTCGTCGTCTTTGCGGGCGAAGCCTTTGCACAATGCCCCCTCACTACCGACCATGGGGTAGTCAAAACGTTTTTATCCGAACTCCAGTGCGGTACCCTCGAAGATGGTACCGCCATCGGTATGGGGTTGGCATCGGCAGTCAACCGGCTCAAAGACAGCCAGATGAAGAGTAAAGTCGTCATTTTGCTCACCGACGGAGTCAATAATTCCGGCTATATCAAGCCGATCACCGCTGCTGAACTCGCCCGAAAATTTGGTATCCGCGTCTATACCATCGGAGTAGGCTCAATGGGCGATGCCCTTACACCCGTGAGCAGGCGTAGCGACGGCCAATATGTGTTCGGATTAGCGCGCGTAGAGATTGATGAGGCCCTGCTCCAACAGATTGCGTCCATGACCAGCGGCCGCTACTTCCGCGCCACTTCCGAAGAAAGCCTGGAAAAAATCTACCGCGAAATTGACCGGCTGGAAAAAACCGAGATAGACGTTACGACGTTAAAGCGATACAGCGAAGCTTTCCGGCCCCTCACCTGGTTAGCCTTGCTGCTTTTGTTGCTGGAGTTTGCCCTACGGCAGACCTGGCTGAGAAATGTAGGGGAATAAAACGCATAATAAACGAGACGACAGATATGTTCCGGTTCGAGCATGCAGAATATTTATACCTTCTGCCGCTGATAGTCCTTCTGCCGGCCTTGTATTTCTTTGGGCAACGATTGCGCCGAAAGGCCCTGCTGAAGTTCGGCAATGCAGCACTGGCAGAACGCCTGTTCCCCAAGCGTAGTCCCCGCAGCGCAGCGCTAAAACTCACCTTATGGATGGTGGGCGTCCTATCCCTGGTCGTGGCACTGACAAACCCCCAACGGGGCGGCAAACGGGAAATGGTGAAGAGCGCAGGGATTGAGGTGTTCATCGCCCTCGATGTATCGCAAAGCATGCTGGCCGACGACCTGGCTCCCAGCCGACTGCGCCTGGCGCAGCGATTCGCAGAGGAGCTCGTGCGCTCCCTTCAGGGCAATAAACTGGGGCTCATCCTATTTGCCGGAAATGCCTACCTCCAGGTGCCCCTGACGACCGACTATGCTGCCGTCGCCCTATTCCTCCAATCCGCCCACCCGGATATGTTGCCGGAACAGGGAACGGAGCTATCCGCCGCCCTGGACCTGGCAGGTCGCTCCTTTTCCAAACAAGCGCGAACGAGCCGGGCAGTGGTACTCATCTCCGACGGGGAAAACCATGAAGAAGAGGCGGTCCGAAAGGTGCGCACCCTGAGGGAATCCGGCAGCTCTGTGTTTACCATAGGTGCCGGAACCACAGAAGGCAGCCTGATTCCTGTAATGGTCAATGGCGGGCTCGACTATAAAAGGGACCCAAACGGTATCCCCGTCCGCTCCGCAATGAACGAATCCCTGCTGAAGGAAATCGCCCGCGAAGGCCAGGGAACCTACTACAACCTATCTAGTGATATGGAACCCATCTTGGAATCGCTCGCGACACAAATAGACCGCATCGAAAAAAGGGAACTCGAACAGCGGGTATTCAGTTCTTATGAAAGCTATTTTCAACCCTTCCTCCTCCTTGCCATCCTTTGTTTTTTGTGGGAGCTGCTGCTCTCGGTCCGACAAAAAGCTCCAAAGGCTGGAGGAGTAACTGCTTTGATACTCCTTTCTCTACAGCCTATGTACGCCCAATCCGGGCATACCTTGTTGCGCGAAGGCGATAAACAGTACCAAAAGCGCGATTATGCGGGGGCAGAAGAACGCTATCGGAAAGCACTGGAGGACCAAAGCCGAACCCCTGGGCGCTACAACCTCGGCAATGCCATATACCAGCAGAAGCGATTCCCGGAAGCTGCCAAACACTTCGCACAGGCCGCAAAATCTGCCCCGACCGCCCAACAAAGGGCCTCTGCTTATTACAACCTCGGCAATGCCCTGTACCAAATGAAGGATTACGGCAAAAGCGTAGAAGCATATAAAAATGCACTGCGCATCAATCCGGCTGACCTCCCCAGCAAGCAAAACCTGGAATTGGCCAGGCGAAAACTACAGCAACAACAACAGCAGAATCAACAGCAACAGCAGAATCAAAAACAGAAAGACTCTCCTAAAGACCAAAATCAGCCCCGGGAAGACCCCCAAAATAAGGGTAACGACCGGCAGTCGTCGCCCCCACCACAAGGCCAGCAGCCGCCCAAGCAGCCCCAATCACAGGAGAACAGCCCTCGTGACCTGAGCCGCAAAGAGGCCGAGGATCTCTTGCGGGCCGCTGAAAATGAAGAAAAGCGGGTGCAAGCCAAAATGCGCAAAGGACAAGGTAAGCCGGGCAAGCCGGATAAAGACTGGTAACTAAATTTTTTGCTATGAAAAAAATGTATCTGCTCATCGTCCTACTTGTCGGAGTGGCCATCCGTACAGAGGCTCAGAAATCCCCCCGCTTTGAAGCTGTTGCAAGCAGCGATTCGATTTTTCTAGGCCATTATTTCCAACTGACCCTCACCCTGGAAAATGCAAAGGGTAGTCGTTTTTCCACCCCGGACTTCGGCGCCGATGTAGAAATCATGGCGGGCCCCAATACGTCGTCCTCCATTTCTATCGTCAACGGGGAAACTACCCAAAAGTACAGCTATATCTATCTCCTGCGCCCCACCCATACCGGGCCCCTGCACATCCCTTCCGCAAGCATCGAAACGGATGCCGGTACACTCAAAACATCCCCTCTGGATCTTCGCGTGCTCCCCAATGATGCAGGTGTGCCGCAGCCTTCCGTAAACCGGCAATCCGAGGTATTCCGCTTCGACTTTGGCGACCATCCCTTTTTCGACCGCTTCCCTGGACAACCGGCCCCGGCAGAAGCACCTAAGAAGAAACGACCCGTTGTAAAAATGTAAACCCCGCTATGCACCGCGCCCGGATTATTTGGACAGGCTTCTCATGCGCCATGTTATGCTTACTGCCTTCTGTGTCCGCACAGAAAGCAGGCCCCGTTTTCGAGGCCTTCACCGACACCAGGGAACTATTTGAGAATAGCTACCTCGAGTTGACCTTCGTGTTGCGCAACGGAGAAGGAACGGATTTCAGCCCCCCGGACTTCAAAGACTTTCGCGTACTTTCAGGCCCTTCGCGCGGCATCAGCACCACTATCCTCAACGGGGAGGTAACTACAGAGATGCGCTTCTCTTATACTCTTCAGCCCCGGCGTACGGGTGTACTGCGCATCGGAAGCGGATCCATACAAGTAGGACGGCGCGTCTTGCGCTCGCGCAGCATAGACATCGCCGTGCGCAAGGGAGGCAACACCCAGTCACCGGGCGGAAAGGAAAAAGAAGACTTTTTCGTACGCGCAGAACTCAGCAAGCCCAGAGCATACGTCGGAGAGCAGGTACGCCTGGACTACGTACTCTACACCCGGGTGGATATCCAGAGCTATAATATACTGGAAGAATCTGACTACCTCGATTTTTATGTGGAAGACTTGCAAAATACGAGCGATCGCATCGAGCGAAAAATTGTGAACGGCAAGGAATACTATATGCGCCGTTTGCGCAGTTTGGCTGTCTATCCGCAAAAGGCGGGGAACTTCACCATTGGCCCCGCTGCCCTGGAGCTCGGTATCCTGGTGGGCGAGGGCGGGATGGAGTCCTTGTTCTTTGGTGGGGAAATCCAGCGCGCACCAGCCTCTACGCAAGCCCTCTCCATACAGGTTTTGCCCCTGCCCGCGGCTGCCCCGGCCTCCTATTCGGGCGCAGTAGGTGACTTTAGAGCTTCTTTTCTCTTTAACCGAAGAGAGGGCAGCACCGACGAAGCCCTGACCCTGCAAATCAACCTCAGCGGAGATGGCGATTTGAAGCGCCTCGATGCTCCCGCCCTTTCCCTCGGCGATTCTTTTGAGGTATATCCGCCTAAGCTGATAGAAGAAGGCTACACAGAGGAAGCGGGCAAACGAATTGGCCGCCGCCTGTACGAGTACCTGGTTGTCCCGAAATGGGCAGGGGAGTTTGCAATCCCGGTGGCATTTTCCTTTTTCGACCCTGTATCGGGGCGTTATCAGGTTATCTCTGAGCGTTTCCCGATAGCCATACGGCAGGGGAAAAAGCGGCACCTTGCTACGCCCGACGCGAGCGCAGGCTCTGCCCTGCTGCCTTTAAAAGAATGGCCCCATCTGGGCAAGAGACCGATGCCCCTGGCTACCCGCCCCTGGTTTTGGGCATTATTAGTCCTACCTTTTGCCACAATAGCCGCCCTCTTGGCAGGGCGCAGGTACCGCACAGCACCGGGAAGGAGAAAGCGGCAGGGCAATGCCCGCGAGGCTACCCGGGAGCAACTACGGCGAACGGAGTCCTATATCCGCTCGGGCGATAGCCGGGCTTTCTTCGAGGCAGTGTCCCAGGCCCTGATCGGGTACTACGCCGGGCAGTTGAACCTGTCGCCAAACGAGCAGACTAAGGAACTGATCTTACAGCGGCTGTCGGAAAAAGGTATCCCGGAACCCCATCTGACCGCGTTGGGCCAACTGCTGCAACGCTGCGAACTCGCCCTTTTTGCCGGCCAGCATGCTGCTTCGGATATGGAGCAGACCTACCGCTCAGCCCTATCTATGCTGGACGACGATCCACTATCTTAGCGCGGGGCAGGGAATTTATGGGTTGTAAAAAGCCCCATGGATTCCCCTCTCACAAGAAGTCCTCTCAGCCCTGTTGAGCTATAAAGGCCAAGATATCATCTATGGTATCCCTATGGTTGGCGAGGCGCGGTACCTTGTATTGCCCCCCCAGTCGGCCCTTCATCTTTAGCCATTCCAGGAAAGTACCCCGCGGCAGGACTTGAAGCTCCAGGGGAGTTAGGGCAAGATTTCCATAGCGCTTAGCCTCATAGTCAGAGTTCAGCTTCTTCAGGTTGTGGTCGAGCAATGCAGCAAAGGCGGGAATATCTGTCGGGACTTTTTCAAACTCCACCAACCACTGATGCCGCCCTTTGCCTTCCCGCTCGAAATATACGGGCGCCACCGTATATTCCGCAACGGATGCGTGGGTTTCCTGACAGGTCATCGCGATGGCCTGGTCGGTATTTTCCACGATGACTTCTTCACCAAAAGCATTTATAAACTGCTTGGTACGGCCACTTATCTTGATACGGAAGGGGTTGAGCGTAGTAAAAACGACCGTATCGCCGGGCAGATAACGCCAAAGCCCTGCGTTCGTACTAATGACGAGCGCATATTGCTTTCCCGTTTCTACTTCGTGCAAGCCCATGGTCTTAGGCATGGGCTTATCCCATTCCGACATGGGCAGAAATTCGTAGTAAACCCCGTTATTGAGCAGCAACAACATACCCGACTCCGGCTCGTGCAGTTGGTCCTGGATGGCAAAGAAGCCTTCCGACGCATTGTATATTTCCTGATAATCTACGCTTTCCGAAGGGAAAAACTCCTGGAACTGCTGGCGATAAGGCAGGAAACTCACTCCTCCATGCGTGTAGAGCTGAAAATTGGGCCATACTTCCAGCATGTTGCTTTTTCCTGTGATTTCGAGTATCCGTCGAAAGAGAACTACCGTCCATGTAGGTACTCCTCCGATGGTCACTACGTCGCGTTCGCGGGCGCCCGCCTGTGCCAAAAGCTCCAGTTTGGTTTCCCAGTCTGCCAGCAATGCCGTGTCGCGGTCAGGTATAAAAAAAGGACGTGCTACCCAGGGCATGCGCTGAATCATAATGGCGGAGATATCGCCTATACGGGTGCCTGGATTCCTTTCATAGGGCTGCCAGCTCCCCCCCATCAGCATGGTTTTGCCTGAAAACTGCCGGGCGTCGGGGCGGCTGTGATAAAAGATGGCCATTGTATCCCAGGTGCCCTTCAGGTGGCATCCTATCAAGTTTTCCGGGCTGACCGGGATGAACTTGCTCTTGCCCCCGGTCGTACCGGAGGACTTGGAAAACCACTGGGGCCGGCCCGCCCACAGTACATCGGGGGTTCCGTCCATCATGCGCATCACGTCGGGCCGCAGCGACTCGTATTCGCTCAAGGGGAGGGCCTGGCGAAACTCTTCCGGAGACGCCAGTACCCCGAAGCGGTAGCGCTGCCCCCATTCGGTATACCGGGCTTTGCGCATCAGTTTTTCCCACAGACCCTGCTGTACCGCAAAAGGATTCCCCGATGCCTGCTGCAAGCGGGCATATTTTTGGAGGAACACCTGGCGTAGTATTTGGTTAAACATCGGATGCCATCGGTTTGGAATCGCTTGGGGATTGTGTAATACGTCCTTCTCTCTGGGACTTTTGACACAATCCCTTAATTCGTAAAATTAAGAAAAAAGACTTGTTGCGAAGGGTATCCGCTCAAGCTTTGCTTTTGGCCAACTCCCGCGCAAGGAATTGCCCGGTATAGCTTTCCGGGATCCGGGCTACCGCCTCGGGGGTACCGCAACCAACGATACGGCCTCCATTGCGGCCTCCTTCAGGTCCCAGGTCTATGATATAGTCGGCGACTTTGATCACATCCAGGTTATGCTCGATAACGAGTACCGTATTGCCGCGTTCCACTAGTTTGTTGAGAACGTCCACCAGGTGGCGGATATCCTCGAAGTGCAGGCCGGTGGTGGGTTCATCAAGGATATACAGCGTACGGCCCGTATCTTTTTTAGAGAGTTCTTCGGCCAATTTCACCCGTTGGGCTTCCCCGCCCGAGAGCGTCGTGGCTTGTTGGCCGAGGGTGATATAGCCGAGACCCACTTCCTCCAGCGTCTTTACTTTCCGGTAAATGGAAGGGATGGGCTCGAAGAAAGGCACCGCTTCTGAGACGGGCATGTTCAGCACATCGTTGATGGATTTGCCTTTGTACAGCACCTCCAGCGTTTCGCGGTTGTAGCGCCTGCCGAGGCACTGTTCGCAGTTCACGTACACGTCGGGGAGGAAGTTCATTTCGATGACCCGCATCCCGGAACCTTCACAGACTTCGCAGCGGCCTCCTTTCACGTTGAATGAAAAACGGCCGGGCTTATACCCGCGTATTTTAGATTCCGGCAGGTCCGAAAAAATTTTCCGGATATCTGTGAATACCCCCGTATAGGTCGCCGGGTTGGAGCGAGGGGTTCGTCCGATAGGAGACTGGTCAATTTCGATGATTTTATCAATATGCTCGATACCCTGGATATCCCGGTAGGGCAAAGGTTCCTGGAGTGCGCGATAAAAGTGTTTGCGCAATATGGGATACAGCGTTTCATTGATCAGCGTAGATTTGCCGCTGCCGGAAACGCCCGTCACACATAAAAATACGCCCAGAGGGATTTTGACCTCCACTTCCTTGAGGTTATTGCCCGTAGCACCGCAGAGTTCGATATATTGGCCATTACCGCTGCGCCGGACGGTGGGTACCGGGATTTCGAGGACGTCGTTGAGGTAGTTCGCCGTCAGGGTGCCGCTGCGGAGGAACGCATCGGGGGTTCCGGCGGCTACGAGCTGCCCGCCGTATTTTCCGGCGCCGGGCCCGAGGTCAATGATGTAGTCCGACGCGAGCATGATGTCTTTATCGTGTTCGACGACGAGTACCGTGTTGCCGATATCGCTCAGTTCGCGCAAGGCGATGATGAGCTTATGGTTATCGCGTTGGTGCAGCCCTATACTGGGTTCGTCGAGGATATAGGTTATACCGGTGAGCTGGGAGCCGATTTGCGTAGCCAGGCGGATGCGTTGCGATTCCCCGCCGGAGAGTGTACGGGCCGAGCGCGCCAGGGTAAGGTAGTCGAGCCCCACATGGAGTAGAAACCCCAGGCGGAGGCGGATTTCCTTGAGTACCTCGTGTGCGATGGTCTGTTGGCGGCCGCTGAGTTGTTGCTCTGCTCCTTCTACCCAACTGGACAGGGAAGCAATATCCATTTCCGATAATTCGCCGATGTGTTTGCCGAGGACTTTGAAATGGAGCGATTCTTTTTTTAGCCGATAACCCTTACATTCGGGGCATTCCGAGATGGTCATGAACTCTTCTGCCCAGCGGCGGATTTTTTCTGAACTCGTTTCCTCAAACCAGCGCCCGATCATCTTGAGCAGGCCCTCGTACGCGAGGTTGTAGGAGTTGCCCTCGCTGTCGCCGAGCTGGATTTCCAACTTGGGCCCGCCGCCGTGGAGGATCGTGTTCATAGCTTCCGGTGAGATATCGCGCAGAGGTGTGGAAAAGTTGAACCCGTATCTTTTAGAAATAGCACGCAACTGTTTGAAAGCGAGATTTTCCCGTACTTCGCCCAGCGGCGCGAACCCCCCGTCGTGGATGCTCTTTCCAGGGTCAGGGATTACTTTTTCGACATCTACGCGGTTGATCATTCCCAAGCCGTTGCATTCCGGGCACGCGCCATAGGGCGAGTTAAAGGAAAACGTGTTGGGGGACGGCTCCTCATAGGATAAGCCCGACTCCGTATCCATGAGATGTTTGCTCAGTGCGCTGACGACCCCCGTTTCGCTGTCGAGCACAAAGACCAGTCCATTTCCCAGTTTCAGGGCGGTGGCCAGGGACTGGGGGAGGCGTTCGGCGGATGCGCCGCTTCCTATGGCGAGGCGGTCAATGACCACTTCTATATCGTGGGTCTTATAGCGGTCCACTTGTTTGCCCGGGCTTAGGTCTTCGACGCTGCCATCCACGCGCACTTTGGTATAGCCCTGTTTCAGGATTTGTTCAAACAGCTCTCGGTAATGTCCTTTACGCCCCCGGACGACCGGGGCCAGGAGCAAAATCTTTCTCGAATGAAACTGTTCCCGAATGAGGTCGCGCATCTGCTCTTCCGTATAGCGTTCCATGCGCTTTCCGCTGAGATAGGAATACGCTTCCCCGACGCGGGCGAACAGCAGGCGCAGGAAGTCGAAAATTTCCGTTACCGTACCGACCGTCGAGCGAGGGCTGCGGGTAGTCGTTTTTTGTTCGATGGAAATCACCGGGCTCAGGCCGTCTATGCGCTCCACGTCGGGGCGCTCCATTTCCCCGATGAACTGACGCGCGTAGGCGGAGAAGGTTTCCATGTAGCGCCGCTGCCCCTCCGCATAGATGGTATCAAACGCCAAAGACGATTTCCCGCTGCCGCTGATGCCTGTGATCACCACCAATTGGTTGCGGGGAATCCGTACGTCTATGCCTTTCAGGTTGTGTTCCCGCGCACCGATGACCTCGATGTGGCCATTTGCGGCCTTGATTATTTTCTTTGTTTCGGACATGCCGCTGTGGTATTCGTATCGTGCTGTTAAACCAGGTCGATTTCCTGGATGAGTTGCCTAAGGATCTGACTCACCCTGGATTCCGCGATTTTCCCCGCTTCCAGCACATCCGCATGGGTCGTCTCTTGGATTTCTTCGATGGGGAAACACTTATTGGTAGCTACAGACACCGCGAAAACAGGAAGCCCGGCATGGCGCGCCACGATGACTTCAGGTACGGTGGACATGCCCACGAGGTCGGCTCCGATGCGGTGGGCAAAAAGGTATTCCGCCGGAGTTTCCAGGTTAGGGCCCTGTAACCCGAGATAGACCCCTTCCGTAGCCCGGATATCCAGGGCACGGGCTATCTCGAGGGCGCGTGCGTTCAGCTCCCGGTCGTACGCATGCAACATATCCGGAAAACGGGGGCCAAGCCGCTCATCATTGGGGCCGCGCAAGGGGTTATCCGGCATCAGGTTGATATGGTCGCGGATAAACACGATATCCCCAGCTTCTATGGCAGCATTGACGCTGCCCGAAGCATTGCTCACAATGAGGCGTCGTATGCCGAGGGCCTGCAGTACGCGCACGGGAAACGTCACCTGGGCCAGGGAATAGCCCTCGTAGTAGTGGAGCCGGCCCGCCATGGCCACTATGCGCCTGCCCCCCCACTCGCCAAACACCAGCCTCCCTTGGTGCCCCTCAACCGTCGAAACCGGGAAGTGGGGAATCTCGCCGTACGGGATACTCGCAACCGGTGCCAGCTCATGGACCAGGCCGCCCAGGCCCGAACCGAGGATAATGCCGAACTCCGGCTGAAACTCCGTGTGGCGGCGGATATACCCCACCGATTCCTGAATGTGTTCGTACCGCATAGTGGGTCAATTTAAAAGCGTAAAGATAACAACAATGGATGGACTTATTACGAGGGGGGAATAAGCAGAGAAACTTTTTCAAGGCCCTGGTAGTTTATTTTTATAGGGTTTAGCCTTTCTTAAAAAGCCCCATGATTGCCATTGGTCAAATATTATTCTTTTTATATCGTATTAAAGAAATAATATTTTATATCAGGGATGAAGGTTAGGCTTTTCGCACGCCCTCACCGATAGACTTGTTGCGAGGGGTCAGCGAGGAGGAAAAAAAGAGTCATTTTGCTTTCTACGCACAGGCTTTTTGAGGGAGTATAGCCTTGCTATATGACTGAAAAAAGGCATAGGGTGGGCGAAAAAGGGCATTTTACCCCCCTCGCAACAAGTCTGATATACATCTGCTATGGAATATTTTGATTCAACAACGGCGCTTCATTTTTTCCTCACCTTCGCCTTTTCGTTCATCATCGGACTGGAGTTGAACAAGAAGAAGGAAAAAGGGGAAGCAGGGGAAGTGTTTTTTGGTACAGAACGCACCTTTGCGTTTATCGGGATGTTGGCCTTCATCCTGCTGGAGGCAGGCGATGTATTCCCTTCGGGTTACCTCGTGGGCTGGGTGACCATGAGTTTCCTACTGGGTATTTTTTACCTGATTAATATCCTGCGGAACAACCACTTTGGGTTCACCAAGGTGTTGGTCGCGGAATTGGTCTATGTATTCCCCCTGCTGCTCAAGACCCAGCCCTTGTGGTTTGCGCTCCTGATCATCGTCTTGCTCATCACACTCATCGAGATAAAAGACCAAATCAAGGTATTTTCACAGCGGATTTACTCGGAAGAATTTTTGACCCTCGCGAAATTTATCGTGATCACAGGAGTCATACTCCCTCTAGCCCCCAGAGAGCCCATAGCAGCCGGCCTCCCCGTTAGCTTTTACGACCTGTGGACGGCTGTCGTGGCCGTATCGGCGCTTTCATACGTCAGTTATTTGCTCCAAAAATACCTGTTCCCCAAATCGGGGGTATTGCTTTCAGGCGTATTGGGAGGATTGTACAGCAGTACTGCGACGACTTTTATGTTATCGCGGCGCAGCCAGGGGGAACATACGCAAAGCGGGGCCTACGCTGCGGGGATTCTGCTGGCCACCGTCATGATGTTCTTGCGGGTATATGCGCTCATGTGGCTGTTCAACCGCTCGCTGGCGCTGGCCACCCTTCCTTTCTTCGCACTGATGGTAGTAGGCAGCCTGCTTGCGGCGTTCATGGTCTATCGGTATGGAGGCCGAACCCTGGCTTCCGAAGGCCCTATGGGGGCTGCATCGAAACAAAACCCTTTGGAGTTCAATATGGCACTGGTCTTTTCGGCCCTATACGTATTATTTTCCTTATTGACGGACTATACGATACGCCAGTTTGGGAGCGCGGGGCTGCCTGTGTTGTCCTTCATTGTAGGGATGGCGGATATTGATCCCTTTTTGATCAACCTTTTTCAAAACGAGACAAAGACCTTGACGCCCGGGGTGCTTGCCCTGAGCGCATGGCAGGCGATGACGGCGAACAACCTGTTGAAAATGGTGTACGCGTTTGCATTGTCTGGTACCACCACCCGGCGCCTGCTTTTTTTTGGTTTTCTGCCGATTCTGGCTGGCTGTACCGGCATTGTCCTGTTTCTATGGCAGACGGGAAATTAGCGCAGCTAGCCCTTTTTCTTCTGTAGGTACTCCTGGTAGCGCTGCCGGTATTTTTTGATTTCCTCTTCCGATAATTTTTGGCGCTCGGCTTGAGGCAGCTCTACTCTTTCCGGAACCTCTTTGGGGGCCAGGTCTATGAAAGCATTTTGCCCATTTTTCTTTTTTTGCAACGCGAAGGCATCGTACAAGACCCCTGTGGTAGTAAACGCCTGGTACTGCAGCTTGGCACCGTCCACGGTAATGATTTGGTAGAGCTGCGTATTGGAAGCAGCCCGATCCATCCAGTCCGAAAAATTATTGGGGTACATCTTGGGGCCGCTCACCGAAACCACATACACCGGGCCCTTGTTGCCTTTATGGGTCAGGCCGTAGTTTAGGTTGTGCCCCCGCCCATAGGCATGGTCATGGCCTTGCAGTACCAGATCAACGCCGTATTTTTCATATATCGGTTGCAGGTGTTTGCGGAAGGTGAGTTCGTCCCTTCCCTGTGCGGTAGAGTAAATGGGGTGGTGGTGAAATACCACAGCCCAGCGGTTGGGATTGGACTGCAGGGCGGTCTCCAGCCAGGCCTGCTGGATACCTATGTTATTGGAATCTATGAGCATGGCCTGCGTATTCAGGCTGATGAAGCGCACCCCCTGATAATCCAGGTAATAGACCGTTTCCTCGAGGCCTTTGGGGCCATTTTCGGGCAGTGCGAACGAAGGCCGCCAGTGAATAGACAGGGAGCGCCCCCCTTCGCTGTTGCGGAAATATTCGTGGTTGCCCGGAGTAGGCATACTGGGTTTCATTCCGTTGATCCATCCTCCGGCGTAGAACCATTCTCCCCACTCTTCATCCCGGGTAGCTATATTGATAAGATCGCCTGCGTGCAGCAGGAAATCCACGTCGGGCATAGCACTGTATGCCTGGCGTATCGTACGCGACCATAGGGACTTCAAGTCGGTCTGGGCATCGCCAAAATAGAGGAAGGAGAACGGGGCCACCCCGCTTTGCGCGGTGCGGAAGTGGAACCATTCGCTCCAGTTTTTCCCGTCGCCCACGCGGTAGGCGTAGAGGGTATTGGGTTGCAGGTCAACAAAGGAAGCCGTATGGACCAGCGCCGTATTTTGGTTGGTTTTGATTTTTTCCGTACGCGCCTCGACGGCGCGTGCGCCCTGTGCCAGGTCGGGCGAGGCGTCGGCAAGGGCAATCTGCCCCAGGGGAGTACTTACCGTGGTATCCGTTCGCCAGCTCACCGCCTGAGAGATTGCCGGGTTGCCCTGCCAGGTTAGGATAATCCGGTCGGGAACCGGACCAGGGGCATAGGGATCCTGAGCTGGTAGCGAATAGACGATGAACAGGAACACCAGTCCGGCAATGTAGCGGCTGGGCGCAAAGGAGGAACGGATAGTAAGGCGCATAGGGCGAGTGGTTAGATAATAGCCTCGTTACGCGGAGTCCGAGAGGAGGGTAAAAAGACCACTTTGCTCGCTGACCCCTCGCAATAAGTCTGATACAGCCTGCAAAATACTATTTTTAACAGAATTAGACTTGTTGCGAGGGGTCTGCGAGGAGGTAAAAAAGAGTCGTTGACTCCTTACCACATGCTCTAAAGGTTATCGAACTCGTACAGCGAATCAATGTTGGTACAAGCCGGTATTTCATAGATAGGCTTGA
>CAZSMU010000006.1:0-56735 GCA_964607915.1 uncultured Haliscomenobacter sp. | reverse complement strand
AACAAGTCCAAAGAAAACGCGTATGTGGAATCGGTTTGCCAAAAAGTTGCTTCTCTCCTCCCTGCTTGCCTGTAACGCTCTGTCTTTTGCAGGCAATAAAGCCAATGTGCCCGAAAAAATAAGTACTGACTTATCCTCTATGGATTACGCTAGCCGGCAACTGCTCAAAACAGCTCCCACAGATGCCGAAACCAAACGGTTAAAAGCCCACTATCAGCATGCCGGCAAACGGGAAATAGAACGCTACCTTTCGCGTGCCGAGTGGTACTTTCCCGTATTCGAACCCTATCTGAAAAATGCACAGATACCGGATATCCTGAAGGTTCTCCCCATAGTAGAGTCCGGCCTTGACCCGGAAGCCACCTCTCCAAGGGGAGCGGTCGGACTATGGCAGTTCATGCCTTCAACGGCACGACACTATGGGCTTGTCGTCCATGATTTGGCCGACGAGCGAAAAAACGTACAACGGTCCACCCAGGCCGCCGCACTTTTCCTTTCAGAGCTACAAGGCGAATTCAACAATTGGTTGCTCGTACTCGCAGCGTACAATTGCGGCCCCGGAAAAGTAAAGCGCGCCATCCGGCAGACCGGCAGCCGCGACTATGCCTACCTCAAGAACCATCTTCCCCGGCAGACCAGGCGCTATATCTCCAGGTTCATCGCCATAGCACAAATTGCCTACGATGACCAGCAACCTTCCCAGGGAGGACAGGCCCCGGTTTATGCCGCATTGCACACCCCATCAGACGCCCCTGCAGCAGAACCACAAATGTCGGCTCATGCAGTAGCCCCCGGCCTGCTCCACCTCAAAGGCAATCTTTCCATAAGCGAACTGGCACTGAAAACCGGCATCCCCGCAGAAGCTATCTTCGCCCTGAACCCTTCGCTAACCTCGGACAAACTTCCCTATAAAAAACTGGGCTGGAACCTCTATCTACCCAGGGAAGGGGTCAACCGCTATTTCAGGCAACAGGGCGAAGAAAACAGACTGGCCGCACTATAGAAAATACGGGTATGGCTTTAGCAATCCTGATAGCAGACCGCGACGTACGCACCCTACAGGCAAATTTACAGAAACGGTTGCCCGGAAATCCCGATATCTGGATTTATCCGGATATACCCTATCCCGAGCAGGTCGAAATGGCTCTGGTCTGGAAACACCCCAGCGGCAGCCTCCGCCAGTTCCCCAACCTGAAGTGTATCCAGTCTTTCGGGGCCGGGGTAGAACATCTGCTCAACGACCGCGATCTCCCGGACAGTGTCCCCATCGCCCGCATCGTACAAAACGCCATGACCGTCTCTATGCGCAACTATGTGGGCATGGCCGCACTGTCTATCCATAAGCGTATGGACTTTTACCGGGAAGCGCAAATACAGCAACAATGGCAACAGCCGGATCCGGTAGAGCTGCCGCTCCGTATTGGTATCCTGGGCATGGGCGTTTTGGGTTCTGCCTCGGCGCGCCTTCTGGCCGATATGGGCTTCTATGTAAAAGGCTACAGCCAATCGCCCAGGGAAATACCCAACGTACCCTGTTTTGATGCCCGGAATACCCCCCTGCACGATTTCGTACGCGATGTAAACGTACTCGTATGCCTCCTCCCCCTCACCCCACAGACAGAAGGCGTACTCAACTATACCCTCTTCCGGCAACTGCCAAAAGGCAGCTATCTCATCAATGCAGCGAGAGGTGGGCATTTGGTAGAAGAAGATTTGCTGCCTGCCCTACAGGAAGGATTACTTGCCGGTGCCTACCTGGACGTCTTCCGGGAAGAACCTCTCCCGACGGGGCATCCATTCTGGACACATCCCGGCATAGTAATTACCCCGCACAGTTCCAGCGTGACCAATGCAGACGAAGCACTCGAGACGATTGTAGAAAACTACCGACGGATGCAGGCTGGCCTGCCCTTGCTCTATCCTGTTGAACGCCAAAAAGGATACTAAAAAAGGATGGGCCACCTACGCAGCCCATCCCTTTTACATACAAATAGGTTTTTTTATCCGCTAGCGGCTTTTCCCTTCTACCACGGCCTGTGCTGCCGCTAAGCGGGCAATCGGGACGCGGAACGGAGAACAGCTCACGTAATTCATCCCGTTGCGGTGGCAGAATTTCACACTCTCCGGGTCGCCGCCGTGTTCTCCACAAATCCCCACCTCCAGGTTAGGACGGGTCTGACGACCGCGTTCGATACCGATGCGAATCAATTCCCCGACCCCTTCCTGATCTATCGTTTGGAAGGGATCGTCTGCCAGCAACTTCTGGTCGAGATAGGCAGGCAGAAAGCCACCGATATCATCGCGGCTGAAGCCAAAGCTCATCTGCGTAAGGTCGTTCGTACCAAAGCTGAAAAATTCTGCTATTTCGGCCATCTGGCCCGCCTTCAGGGCGGCGCGCGGTATTTCGATCATCGTGCCGTATAGGAACGGGATTTCCTTGAGGCCAAATTCGGTTTTCACTGCCTCATATACCTTGTCCACCAATACTTTCTGGTGTTTCAACTCATTGACCGTGCACGTTACCGGAATCATGATTTCCGGGAACGGTTTTTTGCCCTGCTTCACCAGCTCAGCGGCAGCGCTCAAGATAGCGCGTACCTGGGTTTCCGTGACTTCCGGATAGCTCACGCCGAGGCGTACCCCACGGTGCCCGAGCATGGGGTTGTTTTCATGCAAATCGAGGATCCGACGTTTCAGGACAGACATGCGCACCCCCAGTTCCTTTGCCAATTGCTGCAGCTTTTCCTTATCGTGGGGCACAAACTCGTGAAGCGGCGGGTCGAGCAGGCGTATCGTCACGGGATAGCCATCCATGGTGTCCAGGGTAACTTTGATATCCTTTTTGATAAACGTGTATAGTTCGTTCAACGCGATGCGACGCTCTTCCTCCGTCTGGCTGACGATCATCTTGCGCAGCAGGAAGAGCGGGTCGTCGCTGCCTTCTCCGTAGAACATGTGCTCTGTGCGGAATAAGCCAATGCCCTCGGCCCCAAACTTGAGCGCCTGAGCAGCATCTTTGGGCGTATCGGCGTTGGCGCGCACATGGAGCTTTTTGGTTTTGTCCACCAGTTCCATGAGTTTGCCGTAGGCCTTGTTTTCATTCAAATCCACGCTGCTGAGTTTGAGATCGCCCTGATAAACCAGGCCTTTTGTACCGTTGAGTGAAATCCATTCCCCTTCGTGGATTACCCTTCCATCTTTTGTATGGAAAGACTTGTGGTCTTCGGCGAGTTGGATGTCGTTGCACCCTACAATACAGCACTTGCCCCAGCCGCGAGCCACGAGAGCTGCGTGGGAAGTCATCCCCCCTTTCGTAGTGAGAATAGCCTGAGCTTTGTGCATGCCATCTACGTCTTCCGGGGAGGTTTCTTCGCGTACCAGAATTACCTTTTCGCCGCGGGCAGCCCATTCGACAGCATCTTCAGAGCTGAATACTACCCGGCCTTTAGCGCCGCCCGGGCCTGCCGGTAAGCCTTTGGCAATAGCTGGATGAACCTGTTCCTCGCGCGAATCAATCATGGGGAGCAGCAGCTCTACCAATTGGTTGGGCGCTACGCGCATAATCGCCGTATCGGCGTCAATCAGGTGCTCTTCATACATTTCTGTAGCCATGCGAACGGCTGCTATGCCATTGCGCTTGCCTACGCGACATTGCAGCATGTAGAGCTTCCCCTTTTCAATAGTGAACTCAATATCCTGCATATCTTTGTAATGCAGTTCCAGGCGCTTCTGATACCCGTGGAGTTCTTTGTACAATTCGGGCATCAACTGCTCTAGAGAAGGCAGATGGCGGCTTTGGTCATTTTTGGAATATTCGTTGACCGGCGCGGGGGTTCGGATACCCGCCACTACGTCTTCCCCTTGAGCATTGACCAGAAATTCGCCATAAAATTCGTTCTCCCCAGTGCCCGGGTTTCGCGTAAACGCCACACCTGTGGCACTATCATCGCCCATATTGCCAAACACCATGGCCTGTACGTTCACCGCTGTACCCCACTCGTCGGGGATGCGTTCGATACGGCGGTACTCGATAGCTCGTTTCCCGTTCCAGGAAGCGAATACGGCGCTGATGCTACCCCAGAGCTGGGCCATAGGGTCTTCCGGAAATTCGCTGCCCAAATTTTTCTTTATCGTGTATTTGAAATCGGCAACAAGGGCCTTGAGTTCCTCTACCGTTAATTCTGTGTCAAAGTGATAGCCTTTTTCGTGCTTCACTTTTTCCAATTTTTCATCCAGTACCTTGCGGATGCCTTTTCCGTTTTTGGGTTCTATGCCTCCGGCTTTTTCCATAACGACGTCGGCATACATCATAATAAGGCGCCGATAAGCATCATATACGAAGCGCGGGTTGTTCGTTTGTTGGATGAGCCCTTCCAGCGTCGACTCCGTCAGACCTATGTTGAGCACCGTTTCCATCATGCCCGGCATCGAACGACGGGCGCCCGAACGCACCGATACCAGCAGCGGATTTTGAGGGTCACCAAATTTTTTACCGGTCAGGGATTCCATTTGCGTCAGAGCCTCCTGGACTTCTTGATCCAGTTCAAACGGATAGCTGCGGCCGTGGTCGTAGTAATACGTACATACAGAGGTCGTAAGCGTGAACCCCGGTGGTACCGGCAACTGGAGTTCAGGGTGGCCTGCCATTTCCGCCAGGTTGGCGCCTTTGCCGCCCAAAAGGTTTTTCATAGATTCATCGCCGTCGGCTTTTCCTCCGCCGAAAGAATATACGAATTTGGTGGTTGGATTTGATTTTCCCATGACAAACAGAATTTTATGCGAAAGTAGGGGCAGAAACCTCCATTTGCCGATGCCATTTGGCAGGATAGCCAATGATCTTTGTCAACCGTTCAGTCGGGCAAAAGAAAAGCCCCGTCCCACAGGAAGCAGGACAGGGCTATCTCAATCTAAGCAGGCCTTTGGTAATCTCTTGTTATGGGGCTTACCCTTTGCAGGTTGCAGCCACGGCGCGCAGTTCGTCTTTGTTGTTGACCACCTTCGTCGTGCCGTCCTCAAGCTTCACCGAGAACGGGAACTTCAGCGTCGGGCGGCCTTTAACGCTCGGGTTGGCGGTGCGCCATGCACGGACGGCATCCAGGAATGCCGCGCGGTCGGCTACCTGTTTTTCAGTACTGTCGGGGAATACTACGGTCACCGGATAGACGATGGAGAAGCAATCGTGGTTGTTCGGGCGGTTCTCGCGGCAGGAGTGATTGAGTTCGCGGATGTCATCCATGTTGTTGATGGTCACCGTGGAGCCATCTGCCAAGGTTACGCTGTAGGGGAATACGATGCTCGGGCGACCTTCCGAATTCGGATTTTTGGTGCGCCATGTCTGGATCAGTTGGGCCATTTCCGCGGCACTACCGGCTTTTGCCGTCGTGCTGTCGGGAAACTTAACCGTAACGGGGAATGCGATGCTGTAGCAGGGATTTACTTCCGGGCGGCTGTTCGGGCGGCAATCATCGAGTACATCTTTGAGTTCTTCGATGGTTTCAATCGTCAGAACGGTTCCGTCTTTCAACATGATTTCGTAAGGGAACGCGATTTTGGGCATGTTTTTGCCGCGTGGATTCGCTTTTACCCAGGCGGCAATGGCCGCAGTGTATTCTTCCTTGGTAGCCACGGCCTTAGTCGTCTCGTCGGGGTATTGAAGGGTTACCGGAAACACCAGGTCGAAGCAACGCTCGCCAATCGGGCCTCCCCTGTGGTCGCCAGGGCCGCCGGGGCCACCAGGACCACGCTGACCAGGGTCGCAGCCGCGGAAAAGCATCTGGTCATTCCCCGTAAAATCCTCAATGAGGAGGCCATCGTCTTGCTGGCAGGCGGCAAGGAATACCATCGCGCCGATAGCGGTCAGTGCGCTAAATTTGAAGATTCGGTTAAACATAGTCGGTTCATTTTTTTGTTTTGGATAATGCGATTGTTCATTTGGGTAAGCGCACAATGCGTATTTTGTACTCATGTTTGAAAAAAATATTTTTGAAAAAAAATATCCATAGCCTATAATATATTCATGGACAATATTTTATGGAAAAAATTAAAATCCGGAGAAAAATCGGCATTAGCGCAAATCTACGCTGAACACGCTGCCGTGATGCTCAAGTACGGACGCCGTTTTTCCCCTGACGGGCAACTCGTAGAAGATTGCGTACAGGATTTATTCATAGAATTGTGGAATAACCGGGAAGGACTGGGGATGACCGACTCCATCCGAAAGTATCTCCTACTGTCCCTGCGCCGAAAAATCATCCGCAGGGTGAGCACCTCCCGGTACAGCGCGAACGAACCCGAAGAGGGCTCTTTTGAAGCGGTATTCGACATTGAGCAGGAAATCATAGGGGGCGAAATAGACGCCGAACGCCAAAAGCGCTTGAAGGGAGCCCTGGAAGGCTTGACCAAGCGCCAACAGGAAATCCTGTACCTGAAGTACTATACCGACCTGGACTATCACGACATTGGGGAAATCATGGATCTCAACTATCAATCGGCGCGAAACCTGGCTTTCCGCGCCCTGGAAGCCCTGCGGGAATTGATGCTCCTGGCCATTTTATGGATGTTGCGTTTTTTTTAGATGAAAATGAGTACAAAAAAGACTTTTCCAGCTTACACCTATAGAGGATTCTCTAAAACCCTCACACGACGTAAAGTATGCGACTCCAAAAGATACTATTCGGAATCTTAGCCCTGCAAATCCTTCTTCCTGCCTGCGAGCAGGAGGCGGATGTACAATATTTCGTACAATCCGAGCTACAGCCCTACTTCGACCGCTTTTACATGGAAGGCAGCTCCCGGGGCAAGCAGTTCGATATGGAAACGCTGAATGGCTTGTTGAGCGATCTACCCGGAGTCAATGTATTGGGGCGTTGCGAGCAGAGTTCGGAAACCCGCACCGTCACTATTGACGATACCTTTTGGCGGAAAGCAGACTCCTACCAGCGGGAATATGTGGTATTTCATGAATTGGGGCACTGCGTGTTGAACCGCCGCCACCTGGAAGACCAAAATGCCGACGGAACCTGCGCCAGTATGATGCAAAGCGGCAACAGTACCTGCCGGATGATTTATAATGCCCAAACGCGGGCCAAGTATTTGGATGAACTTTTCAAATGAGGAAGCAGCTATGCCTATGAAGAAAAACTACACCGAATTCACTGCTCTGGATTTTGCCCAGGAGCCTGCCTTTATCCGCTGGGTACGCCGTCCGGACGAGGCGGGTGTGCGGTTTTGGGAAGAGTGGTTAGCTGGATATCCCGACAAACAGCCTGTCGTAGAGGAAGCAAAACGCCTTGTACTGGCTATCAAAGTGCAGGAGACAGAGCCTTCTCCTGCAACCCTTGACCACATCTGGGAAAATATTAACGCCGCGACCCAAGCGCAAAGCAAACCGGTGCGCCGCCTCGCCGTCTTTCGCTTCCTGCCGTATGCTGCCGCTGCTTCCATAGCCTTTTTGCTGTTCTTCGTCTTCCGGAATCCGACCAAAGTAGTACTTACAGAAAATGCTCAGCAACTCGCCCTGAACCTGCCCGATGGCTCTAAAGTAAACGTGAATGCCGCTACCGAAATCCGGTATCGGCCGGGGACGTGGAAAAAGGAACGGCGAATCCAACTCAATGGGGAAGCCTTTTTTCAAGTAGCCAAAGGGGAGCCCTTCGTGGTGGAAACAAAACTTGGAAATGTCGAAGTGCTGGGCACGAGTTTCAATGTCAAATCCCGGGACGGCATTTTTGAAGTCAGTTGCCGCAGCGGTAAAGTCAGGGTCAGCAGCGGAGCCTCCCTGCAGGTACTTACTCCTGGCCTATCCACCCGACTGGAGGGTACGACCCTGGAGAACCCCACCCCATCTGACCCCGATATTGCCGCAGGATGGCGAAACGGACGTTTTTATTTCAGAGATGCTACTTTACAGGTAGTTTTTTCCGAACTTTCCCGGCAGTATGATATCGAAGTACAAGCACAGCCTGAAGTATTAAAACGCAAAACGACAACATTCTTCGAAGCAGGCAACCTGGACAGCGCGCTCTACAAGGTCTGTTGGCCTATGCAACTGAACGCCACCCGTTCCGGAAACCTGGTCGTTGTGGAATAAATTATGCGAAACCTTTGTATCCGTTGGATGGCAACTTCCTGCTTCCTGCTCGTGCTGCATGCCTCGTCAGGACAGGGCGCTGCCTATTTCCAGCGCTCCTTTTCCGAATCCTCGCTACCCGAAATTTTTAAAGCACTGGAAAGCAGGTTTGGCGCGCGCTTCGCCTACGACGAAGAAGCGCTCGCAGATGTGAAAATAACCCGCACCATTTCCGCAGAATCCCTGGCAGATGCCCTGGACCAGTTGTGTGTCGGCACAGGGCTGGTGTATCAAATCCCCGCCCCCGGGCAGGTTTTGCTGCGCAAGGAGGAAAATAAGGTTTCAGCCCCTGCACCGTCTTACATCGAAATCAAGGGCTCCGTGAGCGATGCCTGGAATGGTTCGCCCCTGGCCTTTGCCCATATCGTATTCCCCGACGGGCAGGGAATAGCCGCTGATGAACAGGGAAAGTTTTCCGGTAAGGTACCCCTGAGCGAAACGGGCGTCAGTCTTCGCATTCAGTATATCGGGTATCAGACCAAAGAGGTGCGGCTGGACAAATCCGGACCCCACCACGACCTTTCCATTCGGCTCGTTCCCCGGATTGAAAAACTCCCGGGTATCACGGTAAAAGAACGAGCCCCTGTTTTCTCTACATACAACGGCCAGGACGGCATCCGGATGCAAGTACCCGCATTAGCCCGGATGAGTTTTTTTGTAGGCGGTAAAGACCTCTTTCGCGGGATTCAGATGCTCCCCGGCGTAGATGCCAGTAATGATTTGTCTGCCGACCTCAGTATCCGCAGCAGCAATGGCGACGAAAACCTCGTGCTCCTGGATGGCATGACCCTCTATAACGTCACCCATTTTTTTGGGATTTTCAGCATTGTCAACCCGAATTTGATTGACCAGGTCAAAATCTACAAGAATGCCTTCCCCGCTGAATATGGAGGCCGCACGGCAGCTGTCATAGATATGCGTACCCAGCCCATGCGCCAGGAGGGCTGGAAAGGTGTTCTCGACGTCAACCTGCTCACTTCCAGCGGCGTCGTGGAAGCCCCCACCGGAAAAAAGTCCAGCCTCCTGTTAGGCTTTCGGACAGCCAACCAGAATCTGGGCAACAGCAGCCTCTTTGACCAATCCAACCTCAACCGGGAAGTGGTAGCCACTTTTATACAGGGCCGCCCAACGGCACGCACCGTCACCTCACAGCAACCGGATTTTTATTTCAACGACGCCAACCTGAAATGGACCTGGCAGCCTTCCCCCCGCACCAATCTCCTGCTGAGCTACTTCAGAGGAAGGGATCGCTTCGGACTCGACTACAAACGCACTACCTATCCTCCCATACGGCGCGTAGTAAATTATATCGAAGAGACCTATGCTGAAGATGCCCGGTGGCAAAACGACGGGCTCGGCCTTCAGTGGGAACAACAATGGAACCCGTCATTAGGTACACATGCTACTTTGGTACACACCGGGTATGAAAGCAGTACGGTCGTAGAAACTGCCTTTTCCAGGGTACTCGACTCCAGACCTATTCCTATCCTGCCTCTGGAAAACATCCATTTTAACCAAATCGGCGAAACAAACCTCAACCTGAAGAATACACTAAAGCTACGCGAAGGGCAATCCCTGCACTTTGGATACCAGGGTGCGCAAAGCCAGGTGCGCTTTCGCATACGGGAAGACGGGATCAACCGGCTCAATGGCGACGAGACAGCCCCCCAGCATGCGCTGTACGCCCAGTACCTGTCCGGCCAAGGGCTCAAGAACCTGTCTATCGACGCCGGGCTGCGCTTGACCAGCTTTGAAGGAAAGAGCTACCTTTCTCCGCGCCTGTACACCCACTACGCCCTGGCACCCGATTTTTCCCTGAAAGCCTCCTACGGGCTGTACCAACAATTCGTACGGCAACTGTACCACGAAGATCGGTTTGGCCGAAGCTTCCAGTACTGGGTGCTCAGCGACAATCGCTTCCCGGTAGCCGTATCCAACAGCTTCATGCTGGGGTTTTCCCATAAGAACAAATGGTTCGACCTCGATGTAGAGGGGTATAGCAAGGATACCAAAGGGATTATGGAACATGCCCTGCAATATACCGGCCTGTCGGTAGATGACGGAAAGCCGGTGACGCCCAGGTATAACCTATTCCTGGGCGAGGGGCGCGTACAGGGCATTGATATACTTTTGCAGAAATCCACCCCTACATACGCCTGGTGGGCCGCCTACACGCTGAGCAAGGCCACCCAGTCTTTTCCCAATGTTCTGAGAGGTTCTCCTTTTCCGGCGCCCAACGACCGTCGGCATCAACTAAAGCTCAACGGACAGTATAGCCTCAAACGATTCAATCTGGGTGCCACCTATATCTTTTCCAGTGGCCGTCCTTATACGGACCTTTCCCTCATCAACAGCCCGGTGAACGACCGCACCCAGCTAAGACCGGAGGAGCGGGTCAGCTACCTCAACGATTATCACCGGGTTGACCTTTACGCTCATTATACCTTCCCGATGCGGACGGCAGAGGGAACTATAGGAATCAACTTGTTCAATGTGACCAACCACAACAATGTCAAATATCGGCAGTTCATCTATTCTTTTATCACCCCAGCAGAACCGGGAAACCCCTCTACCAAGAGCCCTGTCAATACCGTTATAGGAGCTGAGCTTGAAATGCTGCGGTTCACGCCCAATCTAAGTTTCCAAATAAAATTCTAATACTTTGGCTTCCATGCCTGTATAGAATCCGCATACGCTCGGTAAATATCAAAAAATTCGGGTACCAAACGCTCCGACATACTGCCGGCACCGTTCATAAGCACACATACACCGATGCGGGCACCGCGATGAAGGGCAATCTCCCCTTTATAGCTGTTTACATAGCCTCCATGGTATAAAATCGTATCCACAGGGGTTTTGAGGATTCGCCAACCCAATCCGTAAGAGGCTTCTTTTTCACCCGTCCAGGTACTGAAGAAACGCCGTTCGTTGTGCGTTTTGATCAACGGGGTAAATGCTTTGTCCAGCGTTTCCTCCGGGACGACATCCGGGCGATTGCCCAATAGCACCAGCAGCCACTGACCCATATCTGATATACTGGCATTGACCCCTCCCGCAGCAGCGGTATTGTAATATCGGCGCGTGATATCTGTTCGGACCCATGCACTGTCAAAGCCCTCGTGAGGATAGGCTTTGTTCCGGGATCCCATCATGCCGCCGTACGTTGCGGAAGCATCGCGCATACCCGTTTTTTCAAAAATTTTCTTTTGTAACACTTCGACGTAGGCCTGGCCGCTGGCGGTTCGGATAACTTCTTCAATGACGGAAAAAGCGGCGTTTTGATAACTGAACACTTCTCCTTCACGACCCACCAGGCGCACTTCCTTAAACCGGGCCGCAATGTGGGGGATGTCCTCCCCTGCTTCAATCAGATTGGTATAGGTATGATAGGGCAACCCCGTACTATGCGAAAGCAGATGGCGCAAGGTGATTCGGCGCGATTGCTCCGAGGAGCGCAACTGGAAGTCAGGGAGGTATTTTACCACCGGATCTTCGAGGCGAAGCACGCCCTCCCGGTCGAGCATAGCCGTCAATATACCAGCGAAGCCCTTCGATAGCGAACCTACCCGGAACAGCGTATGCGCATCCACCGAGTCGCGCCCGTATATCTCCTTGACTCCAAAACCCTTCAGAAACAGGATACTGGAATCCTTTACGATTACGACCGCAGCCCCAGGCATTTGGGTGCGCTTCATCTCTGTCTCTACAAATGCAGCGTAATCTTGCACAAACCCCTTGATATAGGGATTCTCAACGGTATCCTTCTCTTGTATTTGCAGGTCTGGCCAAATATCGCATTTGACTACCCATAGGATACTTATGCACAATAACACCAACAGTGTGCTTAATTTCCCCATCACTTTCCTGGTCTTTTCCACCTGAGCGGAGCCGGTGGTTCGGGTTTTAGCTCCATACCCTGAGTTTTCATCAATCTCAATGCTTCCTGTACCGCTTGTTCAAGCTGAGGATCCTGCCCCTGCAATACTTTGCCGGGGTCCTGCAACACTTCGATATCCGGTGCGACCCCCTCCCCTTCAATGGCCCACTGACCGTTTACATCGTAAAAGCCACCTCTTGGGGCTACCATACGGCCGCCGTCTATAAACAAGGGGGTGTCGGCAGTATGTACAAGCCCGCCCCAGGTTTTTGTGCCAACCAGCGGGCCTATCTGCATACGCCGGAACAAATACGGAAGCAAATCCCCACCCGAACCTGCCCGCTCATTGATAATCATGACTTTCGGACCCCAAATTCCCGACATAGGCACCGTAAAAGGCCTGTGATCCGCAGTGCGGCTGTTAAAATACCCATGCAGGCGACGTGCCATGACGTCAATCATATAGTCCGCCGCCGAGCCCCCACCGTTATTGCGCTCGTCAATGATAGCACCCTTTTTGTCCTGTTGTGAAAAATAATATCGGTTAAACGCCGTATATCCCCCCTGGCCTGTATTGGGCACATATATGTACGCCAACTGCCCCTTGGAGAGCAGATCCACTTTCCGGCGGTTGGATTCAATCCACTCCCTTGTGCGCAACCCCGACTCACTGGCTATGGGCAGTACGGTCACCAGGCGGCTCCCCTCTGTGCCCGGCATAGGGCCAACGCGAATTTTAGTCTGTTTGTCTACCGTTCCTTCCAGTAGGCTGTAAAGATTCATCGGCGCTTTTAACGGAATACCATTGATTTCAAGGAGGTAATCGCCTTCCCGAACATCTACCCCGGGAACGGCTAATGGCGCATACAGGTCGGGGTTCCAACTCTCCGCAGTATAGATCTTCTTGATGCGATAGAAACCGTTGACCCATTCAAAATCCGCCCCCAACAATCCGATGGGGATGCGCTCGATTTCCGGAAAGTCGCCCCCACTGGTGTACGAGTGCCCTACCGCTACCTCCCCGCCCAAGATATCCACGACGTAGTTTAAATCGCTGCGATGACGAACGTGCGCTATCCAGGGCTTATACCAGTCATATATATCTTTCCAGGGGGCACCATGCACGTTGTCCACGTAGAGAAAGTCGCGCTGGAATCGCCAGCCTTCCCTGAATATCTGCGCCCATTCTTCTTGTGGTTCAATGCGCATGCGCAGGTTGAGGGCCAGTTTGCCGTCGCCCGGTTTGGGCAGAGCTTCCGTCTTTACAATACCCCAGGTACTACCGCTTTGATACAACAATTGCTTGCGGTCCTGCGAAACGGAAGCACTTTGCACCGAACTTAGGTATAGTTCTGACTTCCTGTCTTTAAAATTATATCGGTGCAGCGTTACGCCCGGCTGATTCTCTACGTTTTCCATATAAAACACATAGTCTCTTGGGCCTTGTACCAAACCCGTATATTGCCGGACCGGGATATTCACTGCTATGATCCGCTGCTGAAGACCCTCCGGGTCAATCTGTACCACAACCGAGTCTTTTTTTCCGCTCGCCTCCTGCTCTTTATTTCCTTCCTCATCGCTCCGCGGCAAGAACGGAGAAGCGCCGTTCTTAGCTAAAACCGCTACATACAGGCCTCGGGTCACCGGAATGCTGTACTTGCTCATATCCAACCAGGCCGAGTTGAGAGCAAAATCCGTGCTGGCCAAAAAGTACAAATATCGCCCGGAAGCATCCCAGACAGGGTCAATCGCATCTGCCAATCCATCCGTCACCTGGTATTTTTTTCCCGTCTCGACGTGGTATACGAAAATCGCCTTGAACTGCGAGTTCAGCAGCCGGGCATACGCAATCCACTTGCCATCAGGTGACCAGACCGGGTTCATCGTGCGCACGACATGCGCATACGACTCCGAATCTGCCTTTTTGACAGCGCCCGTCTGTACCTCCACATACCACAATGTAAAATGCGTATCAGTGAACGCGATATACTTGCCGTCAGGCGACCATGCGGGACGATAAAAGAACGACGGATTGGATACGGCAATCACACGGGGCTTCTCCAGTCCGTACTGATCCCCTATCATCAACTGGTATTCCCCACTGGCATCTGAAAACCAGGCTATCTTCTGGCCATCGGGCGACCAGACAGGAAATCGGTCGGCAGCAGCTGATTGGGTGAGGTTGCGCCAGTCGCCATTTTCTTTTGGCGCGGTAAATATCTCTCCCCGATACTCAAAAAGCGCCCTGACTCCGCTGGGCGACAGCGATGCGTTGGCCAGACGAGCCGCAGGTACATCCTCCCATCGGCTTTTTGCCCAGTTGAAATCGCCCTGTACTTCGATGACGAGCTGCCGGGCTTTATGCGTCGTGGGATCCAACAGGTGCAGATAGCCCCCCTGCTCATAAACGATGCGGTCGTTGCAGGCATCCAGGCTTTTTACATCGAAATCCTTATGAAAAGTGACTTGCTTCAACTCTTTGGTCTTAGGGTGGTACATCCAAATATTGTTGGCAAAATCGCGCTCCGATAAAAAATAGATCTTATCCCGGAACCACACCGGATCCGTATGCCGCTCGCCATCGGTTCGGGGTGTTTGTTGCAGGGTGTGGCTTTTTAAATCCAGAATCCAGATAGGTTGTGCTTGACCACCCCGGTAGTTGCGCCACTCGGGGTCCCAGAACGCAATCGGGTTGTACGCCGCAAATTTCCCATCTTCCGATAGCTCCCCGGAGGATGCCTGCGGGATGGAAAGCTGCTCTTCCAGCCCTCCTTCCAGCGATATGCTGAAAAAGTGGTTGATCTTCGTAGGTACGCCGTTTCGCCCCGATCGGAACAATACGGATTTGCCGTCGGGCATCCAGCCCTGTACCAAATCCTCTCCGGGATGCCAGGTCAGTCGCTTGGGAGTACCCCCTTCTGCGGGGATGACATATACGTCTGGATTGCCCTGGTACTGGGCAGTGAAGGCTATCATCTTTCCATCCGGGGAAAAGTGCGGGGCACTTTCCGTACCTTCGTGGGTCGTGAGACGACGGGCTTGCCCTCCTTCCCGACCCACTATCCAAAGGTCGTCGGCATATACAAAAACAATTGACTGATCGCTCACCGTAGGCTGGCGGAGCAAGCGGGTACCCTGGGCCACAGCCTCCCCTCCATTCCACATCAGCGCCATAAAAAGGCCGATTTCAATCCATCGCATAGTCATAGATTTTTCAAAATCAAAGAAAAAGCACCTAATATCTGAGGGGTTGTATAAACATCCCTTCCCCCCAGCAGGAGCGTTTGGCTTCACCCGGCGTAACGACGCGACGTGTTGCCCAACCCTTGTTCCCCAAGATAGGCGCTGGGATTCTTTAAACCAAACGAAAATAGCCCAAAAGCAGAAAATAGACTGGTATCCTATGGCTTTATCCCAATCACGTAGAGCATCCGCCCCGTTTGCCCGGCTTCTTTTCGATAGGAAAAGAAGCGGTCGTTGTTTTTTACCGTGGAATAAGGGGAGACCTCGATATGCGCCTCCAGTACGCCGGCCTGGAGCAACTGAGCTTTATTCGCTTTTTTTAAGTCCAGTAAAAATCGCTGCCTGGCTTCGTCCCAGCGTTTAAACTCCGGCTCGAAATTGTCCGCTACGTCAGCTCCTACCTCGTAGTCGCAGGCGTCTATACAGGTTCCGATATACGCTATACAATCCGAAGGGTCACTACCATAGCGGTGGTGCATCTCCTCCAGGGTCTTAGACAAAATGCCCAGACTGGTGCCTCGCCACCCCGCATGTACAGCAGCCACAACGCCTTGACGGGAGTCCCAAACCAAAATAGGCGTACAATCAGCCACCGTCACGCACAAATATACCTCCGTCCGGGCAGTGACCAGTGCGTCGTACCCCTCCCAGCGCCCCGGTCCTTCCACATGTAAGACCGCATCGCCGTGTACCTGGTAGGCGCTGGCTGTGCACGTTTCTTCGATGCCAAGTGCAGTAAAGAACCTTCGCCTGTTTTCAGCTATGGCGAGAGGGTCGTCATCTGTAGAGAGTCCCAGGTTCAGACTGGCAAATGGCGGCTTACTAACCCCTCCCAGGCGCGTACTTCCCGCCGCAAGGACCCCGGAATAAGGAGAAAAAATAGCCGGGCGGATAAAAAGCTCAAAATCCTGGACTTGTTTTTTCATTTCCATACTTTCTTTAACATACAGTTAACATTGCCTTTGTAATTTTGCCAAAAATCCCTCTTAACCAATAGACTGGTGGCGGGGGGTCAAAAGGTTCTTTTTTCTCTCCTCGCTGACCTCTTGTGAAAAGTCTAATGCTCAAAAGATTATGAGTATCTTCCTCTTTTTCGTCATCCTTCTCTTTGCGTTAGCGGCCCTCGACCTCATGGTTGGAGTAGCTAATGACGCCGTCAACTTCCTGAATTCGGCTATTGGCTCCAAGGCAGCCAGCCGTCGCACCATCATGATCGTGGCTACCTTTGGCATATTTATGGGAGCCCTTTTTGCAGGGGGAATGATGGAAGTAGCGCGAAAGGGGATTTTCAACCCACAGTTTTTCACCTTTACAGAGGTCATGTTCATCTTCATGGCCGTCATGTTTACAGATGTCGTACTGCTGGATTTTTTCAATACGTTCGGCCTACCGACCTCTACCACGGTTTCCATCGTATTTGAACTCCTCGGTGCATCCGTTGCCGTCGCTTTGATCAAAGTATTGAGCAGTGGAGAAGGCTTGGCGCGCATGGGCGAATATATCAACTCTGAAAACACATTGACCATTATTTCCGGGATATTTGTCTCTGTGGGGGTAGCGTTTACGGTGGGTATCATCGTGCAGTATGTGGCCCGTTTACTTTTTTCATTCGATTATAAAAAACGCATTAAAGGGGTTGGAGTCGTCTGGTCTGGCATTTCCCTGGCAGGCATCACCCACTTTTTATTGTTCAAAGGGTTGAAAGATGCCCCCTTCATCAGCAAGCCCTTTCTCGAAACCATGGAGGCCAATACGGGCTGGTTATTGTTGGGAGCCTTTATTTTTTGGTCCATCCTATCCTTCCTGATCAACACCTTTACGAAGTTCAACATCCTCAAATTCGTGGTATTGGCCGGCACGTTTGCCCTGGCTATGGCCTTTGCAAGCAATGACTTAGTCAATTTCATCGGCCCTTCCCTTGCGGGCTTTGAAGCTTTTCTCGACTGGTCAGCCAGCGGGGCCAATGCGGATAGCTATCTGATGGAGTCCTTGTCGGCAGCTTATCCAGCTAATACGTATATGCTGGTACCTGCGGGCATTATCATGGTGCTTACGCTGTGGTTTTCCCGAAAAGCCAGAACGGTGACCGATACGGAAGTCAGCCTCGGTCGCCAAAGCGAAGGGTTGGAGCGCTTCAGCTCCAATCTGGTTGCACGCTGGTTGGTGCGGTCCACGGCGGGTATGAATGGTGCAGCTTCGATTCTGCCGGATAAGTGGCGTGAAAAAATCGAAGATAGCTTCAAGGTCACCCCGGAAAGCGGTGCCTTCCAGAATGCCAAAGACGCCCCTGCCTTCGATCTGGTACGCGCATCGGTCAATTTGACCGTTTCCAGTATATTGATTGCATTTGCCACTTCGCTCAAACTTCCCTTGTCCACGACCTATGTCACCTTTATGGTGGCGATGGGCTCCTCTCTGTCAGACCGGGCCTGGGGCAGGGACAGTGCCGTCTTCCGGGTTTCCGGCGTGGTCAGCGTCATGGTGGGCTGGTTTTTGACCGCATTCATTGCCTTTGGTGTCGCTGCCGTCTTTGCATTTATCATGATGAAAGGCGGCTGGATCGGCTTCAGCCTGTTGATAGCCTTTGTCGTAGCGTCCTTTTATTACACGTTCGTCATCCATAGGCAGCGGGAAGAGAAAAAGGAACGAATCCTGAGCGCCATCCACAAATCGGAATCCGTCCCTGCCCTCGAAATCATCCACGATACTGCCCACTCTATCGCCAATAACCTGGAGGCTGTACGCGACGCCTACGACCTGGCCATCCGCGGTCTTTCTTTAGAAGACAGAAGCCTGCTCCGCAAGGTCTCTACAGCTATGGAACGGGTAAAAACGGAAAACGACGAGTTCCGCTATGCCTTTTATGGCTCTATCAAACGCATCGAGGAAGGGATTGCAGAAGGCAGCCGTACCTATCTTCTGACGTACGACCTCATGCAGGATTTCATACAGTCGGCCGTCATGATTGCCGATACCGCCCGCAACCACGTGGAAGATGTACTCGCCCCCCTGGAAAAGGAACAGTACGAACAACTCAACCAAATCGCCAAAGGCCTGGCCGAATACTTCAACCTGTGCAGCTATATGCTGCGCACCCGCGACTTTTCGGATTTCCCTTCCATTAAAGCCAATAAGAAAAAGCTACTGAAAGAAATCGAACACCTGCTCGCATTGCAGACGACCGGTATCAAAACTGCCTCCTACAGCGCCCGAAACAGCATCCTGTTCTTCAGCCTCATCCTCGAGACCAAGGACTTGATAGCAGTCGCTGCGCGCTTTGTCAAATTGTATTACCGCCTGGAAACCCAACACACCCCCGATTCCCCCTGGGTGCTGATGTCGGGCGAATAGCCTATCGCTTCGGACTATGGTTGAATCGGAACCCTGGCGTGGCCTGTTTGATATCCGGCACACCCTCGCTGCTCCTTTTTTAGAAAAGGCCCGCTATCCCTGGGATATACTGCCGCTCATGGGGCATATCCTGGAGGTTCTGGTTCCCACCCTCCCCCCTGATTTTAAGGAGCTCAAGCCGGGGATTTGGGTCGGTAGCGGGACGGATATCGCCCCTACCGCGCAAATTGTGGGCCCCGCTATTATTGGCCGCAACTGCCAAATCCGGCACGGGGCCTTCATCCGGGAATGTGTGTTGGTAGGCGATGATGCCATCGTCGGAAATGCTTCGGAAATCAAAAATGCTATCCTTTTTGATGCTGCGCAAGCCCCGCATTTCAACTATATAGGCGATTCCATCCTTGGATACAAGGCGCACCTGGGCGCAGGTGCCATCCTTTCCAATTTCAAAGCCGCAGGGGATGAAATCGTAGTGCGCTTGTCAGAAAGGGTGCAAATCCCCACCGGACTGAACAAATTAGGGGGATTGTTGGGCGATTTTGCAGAAATTGGCTGCAACGCCGTCGTATTTCCGGGTACTGTCGTCGGTCGGGGCAGCAGAGTTTATCCCCTCACACCTGCCCGGGGATATATCCCGGCAGCACATATCCTGAAAAGTGATGGGGCATGCTATCCCATGCTAGTGCAATAACTCGCTCAGCGCTTCCAGCAGAAAATCGACATTTTCAGCATGCGCCGTATGTCCCATAAGGCCAATACGCCATATCTTTCCGCTCAAGTCGCCCAGGCCTGCTCCTACTTCCAGGCTAAACTCATCCAGTAAACGCCGCCTTAGTAGCGCCTCATCGCTCACATATTCGGGCAGGAATACCGCGTTGAGTTGCGGTAGGCGCCAGTTTTCTTCTACCAAGAAAGAAAACCCCAGGGCTTCGAGTCCGACTTTCAAGCGGCGGTGCTGCTCCGCATGGCGCTTCCAGGAGTGTTCTAAACCTTCCTCCTGCAGCATGAGAAGCGCCTCGTGCATAGCATACAATGCGTTGACCGGTGCAGTATGGTGATAACTCCGCCGAGCCTGTCCGTCCCCCCAATACTGCATGACCAAATTGAGGTCTAAGAACCAGCTCTGTACTTTTGTCTTCCGCCCCCGGATTTTATCTACCGCCCGCGCACTGAACGTCACCGGAGAGAGCCCCGGCACGCAGGAAAGACACTTCTGGCTACCGGAATACACAGCATCCAGGCCCCAGGCGTCCGTATATACCGGTACGCCTGCCAGCGAGGTCACCGTATCCGCTATGGTGTAACAGCCCCTCTCCCTGGCAAGCCCGCTGAGGGTCTCCGCATCCGAACGTACCCCGGTAGAGGTTTCTGCATGTACAAAAGCAAGGACCCGGGCATCCGGATGGGCCTCCAACGCTTCTTTGACCTTGTCGGGATCCACGGGGCGGCCCCAGGGATCGTCCAGGACAACGGCTACTCCTCCACATCGCTGGACGTTCTCAAGCATTCTGCCTCCAAACACCCCATTCCGACAGACAATCACTTTGTCGCCCGGCTCTATCAGATTTACGAAAGCCGTTTCCATTCCTGCCGAACCGGGTGCTGAAACCACCATGGTCAGTTGGTTCTGCGTTTGGAACGCATACTGCGTCAGGGCTTTGACCTCGTCCATGAGGCGTATGAATTCTGGGTCGAGGTGCCCGATAGTAGGCTGCGACAACGCATGCATCACGCGCGGGTGGATGTCGGAAGGACCAGGTCCCATCAAGCGGCGGACGGGCGGGCGAAAAGACGAATATGCTTGCGGGTTCTGTACGTTTGATTCCATTTGTTCAGGCTTGTTACAAGGCTAAGCACCTGTTCTGGATGTTCTCGCCGGGTCTTTTTGTCCTGAGTAAAAAACATCCCGAACACGCTCTAAATGTAAAAAAAATCTGCTTGTTCGCAACGCTATACTCCCTCAAAAAGACTTCGTGTGGACAAAAAATGACTCTTTTTTCCCTCCTCGCTGACCCCGCGCAACAAGTCTAATGCTCAGACATACGCATAATGCCGGGGCAGTAACGAAACTTTTCACACAACTCCCGGAGGGAAATCAGACTACCGCCTCGCCTATCCAACGTTTACTACCCCGGGGACGATGCCCCAGGCGCTCGACACAAGGCCTGGGCAAAAAGTCCGGATACAGGGATAGATCCTGGTTTTTTTCGATGAGCAAAAGTAGTGCTTCCCGCGCCCGGTGCAACTGCGCTTTGATGGTGCCGACGGGAGTCCCGGTCTTATGAGCTATTTCTTCATACGAGAACCCTTCGTAGTAAAGCATTTCCAGCACCTTGCGGTTCTTTGCGCTCAAGCGCCCCATGAGTTTTTGCAAGTGCTCTGCCCGTTGCCGGCAGATGAATAATTCCTCCGGGCTGGGGTTGGCGGTAGTCAGGGTATGTATAATGGCTTCGTTTCCGCCAATGGCGATGTTCGACGCGTCAATGGGAAGATAAGGCATGCGCTTTTTGCGCAAATAGTCTATGCAATGGTTGATAGCTATCCGAAACAACCAGGTACTAAATGCAAAATTTGGCACATACAATCCTAAATTGTAAAATGCCTTCTCGAAAACCTCCATAGTCAAATCTTCCGTATCCGTGGCGTGGGGCACCATTCGGGATACCATCCTCGATACAGAAGCGTGGTACCGATCCATCAAACCGGAGAAAGCCAACTGGTTTCCCTCAAGGGCTTCCGCTACCAGTTGCTGGTCTATGTCGCCCAGATTCCGTTTTTTCTCTATTTTTTCTACTGTCTCCATGTGGTGCGCTTTCCAAAAAACAGGTTAGGTGCAAAAAGCACATAGTACAAGGGGAGCAACATATCCAACAAGGGAACCCAGGGCCAAAGCCTGCGCTCACCTAATAGTCTCAGGATGTGATGGTACAACCCGGCTACTACAGCCATCCGCACAAAAAATAAGACCAATGCCAAAAGCCTTTCCCCCGGAACCACCATCCACGCAAATACAGCACCGTAATGGAAGAACTGGCTGAACGCCAGCAACGCCAATAAGAACTGATCGCGCTTTCGGTAATGTGAACCGGTAGAAAAATGCCTCGTTTTTTGGTAGTAGTAGCTCTTCCAGGACTGCTTTGGCCTGGTAAAGACAAATGCCTCAGGGTGTACCACAACGGCTGTATTATCTCCGCCCGCAGCCCTGTTCACAAAAAGGTCATCGTCCCCCGAAGCGATCGCGAGGTGCGACTCAAAGCCATTGCACTTAAAAAATAAATCCTTTTTGTACATCAGGTTCCGTCCGACACCCATGTACGGAATGCCAGACAGGGCAAACGAAAGATACTGCACCGCAGTATAAACCGCCTCAAAGCAAATCCAAACGTTTAGGAAACCCCTTCCCCTTAGATATGGGCTGAACCCGAGCACGATTTCTTTTCCCGAACCCATGGCCGCCTGCATCCTTTGAATCCAGTAAGGACTGGCAGGAACACAATCGGCGTCTGTCAACAGGACGATATCATACCGGGCATGCCGTATGCCCATGGAAAGCGCTGCCTTCTTGCCCGGGGGGGTGGCAAAGGGTACGTTTAAGACCGTTAAATTGGAATATTTTTTTTTAAAATCCAATAACCTAACCCACGTATCATCCGTAGAATTATCGTTTACGACCACTACTTCAAACAAACGGTACGTTTGATTTAGGATATGGGGCAAATTTTCTGATATATTTTTCTCCTCATCGCGCACGCAAAGTACGACCGACACGGCGGGCTCCGCCTCCACGACCGTTTTCCCCTCGTTTGTTTTTTGTAAAATGATTTCACCAGTGGTTCCTGGCTGCAGCGCAGCGGCTTTCCCACCGGGCAGGCAGGACAGAAAACGGCCCAAAATTTCTTGCCGCCTGCCATAAAATGCCAGTTTTGAAAAAAGGACCAGCCAATAGCCCAGCTGTATCCCAGTAGCTACAACAGCCAATATTGCTATCCCCCATCCGATCGTCATGCCACAGCAGACCATTGCTGAGAAATCCCTTCCCGCATCTCCTGTAAGCGCTTCCAATCCCCCGGCTGTTTTGCCCTACACTTGCGGCCCCGAACCCGTGCTGCAAGCACCCGCTGCCGGGGCAACAACAGAGCATATACCATCGCGCCCGACAACATGCAAAGCGCGGCGGCAAATGTCAAAGCAGCTCCGGCAAAAAAGAAAACCCCTGCGAGTACAATAGATACCCAAACGGGTAGCAGCAGCAAAGCACCCGCCCATTTGACCGTAGCATCGTAACTGCGATCGGCACCAAGTTTTCCCGGTAGGCTTCGTATCCATAGTACGGGTACGACATACATGCTGTAGGCAAAAAACCAGGGAATAAACCAGTATAGCGAAGCCAGGTACAGACCCGCCCAATGGCCGTCTTTTTCTCCCATACCTGCTTCTTCCAACCCATATCGGTTCAACTCGGACCCATAGGCACGAGCGCGCTCTTCCAAATGCGCATAGCCGTCCGGATGAGCTCTTTTATAGGCCTTCAGACGCTCCAACAAGGTTCGGGAATGTTCGAATTCATCTTGCACAGAAGGTAGTTTTCCGGAGTGCTGTATTTTTTCCAATACCGCGAGAAGCGCATCCATAGAGCTGTCCTCAGCATCCGTCAGCAGGTTCCGCATCTGCGTTTCCAGGTGTTGCGTCAACTCGCGGTACGCTTTGCGGGGGTCGGCCCGGTACTGGTTTTCCCAGTCTTTGACTACCACAGGGCTCCCTACTTCAACCGCCAGGGCACTGCCACAGCGCCCCGGCTCCTGATAGGTAAACCCTATAGGAAGTATGCGCACTCCCAGGGTGAAACCGGCCGAGGCTTCCGCTCCCAGCGCAATCCGGGCCGTGCCACTTCGAAGGGGACGCAGACGACGCTCCGTTTCACTGCCGCCTTCCGGTGCTATAAAAAGATGGTCCCCTTTCCTCAGATGATAGAAACACCGCTCAAAAGAGCCGTCGTTGTTGATTGGCCTCCCATTCACATCCTGGGGCCGCTCAACGGGGATACTGAATAAAAAAGACAGGAGTCGCGCGACGGGCTTAGAACGAAACAGCCCTGCATTGGCCAACATGAATAAAGGCTCACTCACCCGCCCCGCTGCGTTTAATACATCAATCAGTGTATTTGGATGGTTACTCACCACAAGCGTGGGATGCCGGAGTGTTAAGAACTCCCTGCCCTTGAGAAGGGTGCGGGGATAGAAAAACAAGAGAAGTACCCGGGAAATCACCTTCAACAGGTAGTACAGCAATAGTTGTGGAACGCTCAATGCCTAAACTTTAAACTCTAAAAGAAATGTTTTTATCGCCTCATCAAATACTACCCCCTCCCCAAATAAAAAATCTACCTCTATGGGAAGCACATAGATGGGAAGTTCGAGCTTTATAATCAATTCCCGGTGCAGGTGCAGGCGCATAGCGTCTTTTTCAGTGGTCAGGATAATCTTTTTCCTGGACTGAAAATCGCGGAATTTATACTGCAAATCGTATATCTCCCCGGCGTCAAAATAGTGATGGTCGGGATACTCTATCCGGATGATCGCCCCCACCCGCTCCTGAAGCCAGGCCATTAAATATTCCGGATTGGCAATCCCACTCAACAATACCAGGTCCATATCCTCCTGCAAGGGCGCCTGATACAATGGATTGAACAGATAATAAGGCGTACCGTACCGATACGTCGAGAAAAAAACCCGCTGCCCTGGAAAAGGCTTGATTTCGCGCATCAGTTCGTCCTTTTCCTTTTGCGCAAGCGTCGGCGGGCACTTGCTGACGATCACGATGTCCGCGCGCTGGTACGCACTGCGCCATTCCCGAAGCCGCCCCGATGGAAGTAAGAAATCGCGCGTGAACAATCGGTCATAGGCACTGAGCATGATGTTCAACCCCGGTTTTACCGCGAGGTGCTGAAAGGCATCATCCAGTAAAATGGTCTGTACCTGCGGCCGATAACTCAGGATCTGCGGGATACCCAGGGCGCGGCTCTCCCCTACTGCGACCGTGATATCCGGAAACTTGCGGGCGAACTGCATGGGCTCATCCCCTATTGCAGCAGCGTCCGATCCAGGCCCCGCCAGCATGAACCCGCTGCTCTGCCGCTTGTATCCCCTGCTCAGCGTAGCTACCTGAATATGCTCTCTGAGCAGGCGAATCAAATACTCAATATGGGGCGTTTTACCAGAGCCCCCCATGGACAAATTCCCCACAGAAATCACCGGGATACTGAAGGTCACGCTCTTCAATAACCCCATCCGATAGGATGCGTTGCGCAAAAACACCCCCAGCCCGTACAATAGGGACAATGGAGCAAAAAGTAGTTGGAACAAACGATACTGGATCATGACAGAATTGATCTGCAACAAATGTAAAGGATTTTTTTTCTTTGCTAAAAGGTAGCGCGCACACCACAAACCGCCTAAAAAATACCAGTGGGCACGAAATGAAAGAGAGTGTCAAATGAAAAAAGCGCTTGTTTGAGCCTGTTGGACTTGTTCATATACCAAAAACAGCACCTCTATGAAAGCTATGGTCTTCGCCGCAGGTCTGGGCACCCGCCTGCGCCCCCTTACAGATACCCGCCCCAAAGCCCTGGTACAAGTCCGGGATACCCCCCTATTGGAAATTGCCATCCGGAGGCTGATTTTTTTCGGTTGTCGGGATATAATCGTCAATATCCACCACTTCGGCGAGCAAATAGTAGCGTTTCTACAAAGCAAAAACAACTTCGGTATCCGTATTGAAATCTCAGACGAACGAAACTTGCTCCTCGATACCGGTGGTGCCCTTAAAAAAGCAGCCTGGTTTCTCGACGATGCCCCTTTTATCCTGCTCAACGCCGATGTTCTGAGTGATATAGACCTCGGTGTGCTTTATCGAAACCACTTGACCACCGGAGCCATGGCGACGCTGGCAGTACGCCGTCGCCCCAGCTCCCGCATGCTCCTTTTTGATGAAACAGGCCAGCTCTGCGGATGGAGGAATAGCCAAACCGGTGAGGAAAAATGGGCGCGCCCTACCCATGCTTCTTCGCAAGCCTGGTCATTTAGTGGGATTCAGGTCCTCAACCCTTCGTTTTTTTCTTTCTTCCCCACTGACCGCAATGTGTTTTCCATCATAGATACCTATCTCCAAGCTGCCGCGTCGGAAAAAATCCTGGCCTATCCGCACGATTCCGATATCTGGCTCGACGTCGGACGACCGGAACAAATAGAAAAGGCAGCAGCTGTATTGCATCAGGTGCTGCCCCCCCTCTGATTAGATTCTGAATCCGATTCTTTCAAGAGGGCGTGGCCTATCGCACAATGCAGGCACCGACGGGCATCACAATACTCCGTTTTAAGCTGAATCAGACCCTGGCTCTGTAGCGCGCTGTCTGGCGTAAAACCCGTATCGGCCCACTCCCGGATCATCCGGTTGTCTTCAGGCGGCAAGCTGGCAAGCAAAGATACTGCCTGGTCGAGGTAGCGCTTGTTCTGCCGGAATTCCCCATAGAGGAATAACAAGGGGGCAACGCTGTTGATCAGAAGCTGCCGAACCGTTGCGCGGCCCAGTGCCTTGTCTTTTGGCAGCGACTCCGGATGCCCAAAGCGATAGTGTGTACGCCAATATTGCGATACGCTCAGCTCGAACAGGTGTTCGTATTCCTTTATGCTTCCCGCCGACATAGCCTTGTCGAACGGGTGTTCCGTCTGGTGTACAAAACGCGCAAGCTGCGCTATGCGCAAGGTCGGAAAATTGGCAGGGCGCATGCGCAGGAACTTCCATACCGACCCTTCCATAGGCTCCAACTGATATTGCCGCCTCAAAAAAGTGTATTCTTTCTTCAATTCCTGCGGGTACGCTCCCGTTTGTTCCCCCTCCAATAGCCCCGACTGGCCAAACAACAGGGCCTCCAACTGGAACAAATTATCGCGCTTGCGACGAAGAAGTCCTATAGGCGTAGAACGGGCCAACTCCTCAAAGGGCTCGGAATTGGCCGGCTGGCCCAGGTTTCGGGCAAGCACCTGGAAAAAAGTCTCCTCCCAGTTCTGCCCGTTGCGCTCCAACAGATGCCGAAACCGGATTACCCGCTGCTCCAGGCGTTCTATGGCCACCCGTTCTACCCATAGCGTGCGCACGGGCACCCCTACTTCCAAAAACTGCGGTTGGCAGGGAATCCGGTGGCTCTTATCGCTGAGCAAACGATAATAGGCCGCACGTACCCCCGGAAGGGCCCGCCGCTGAAGCTCCAAACACAGCAGGCGCTCTCCGTTCTTCCGATATATCGGCTTGTCATCCTGCCACACTACATGCAAAATCACGTTGTCGTATGCTGCATCTGCATCATGCTGATGTGCCTGCCAATCCGATGCATTGAGGTGTATCTCCACGTTACCGGCCCATAACGTTTCTCCTATGCGAATGCGGGCATTCAAAAAATCCGGCCCACCATGGGGGTTGGGATCGCCGGGATAAACTACCGATAAGGACTCCCCACTACTTGTACATGCATCCAGCCAGCTGAACTTTTGATACCGCCAGATAAAATGCAAAAAATCTTCTTTCATAGTTCCTGCGATTTAGTCCCCGCAAGTTGTACTTTAGTCCTGAACTGGTCAAGGGACAAAATATCGCGCAGCAATCCACAGAAAAAAAGACAAAAATCCCGGCTTATTACAACCAAAAACCTGATTTTCATCTTTTTAAAAAATCAAAACCCGATAATCTGAAACCATGAAGAGAATCCACGTCGTCGTCTTTCTATGTATGGCTTTGATTACCTCCCCTGGCTTTGCCCAAACCTCAGGCATACAGGAACTCGAAGCAGCTATACGCAAAGAATGCTCCCGATCCCCCGGTACATTTGCCGTTGCTCTTCGCGAACTTGACCGGCCAGGGCGTACCCTGCTGATTCATGAAAAAGAATCCTTCCATGCCGCCAGTACGATGAAAACCCCCGTCATGGCCGAAGTGTACCGACAGGCTAAGACCGGAAAATTCCGTATGGAGGATTCCCTCGTGGTAAAAAACGAGTTCAAAAGTATTGTGGACGGGAGTCCTTTTAGCCTCGATATCGGCGATGACTCAGAAGAAGCCCTATACAAAAAAATTGGGAAAAAGGCGGCTATCTATGATCTCGTGTATGATATGATTATTTATAGCTCGAACCTGGCAACTAATATCGTCATCGAACTCGTAGATGCCCGAGAGGTCACGCGTATGCTGCGCACTTTGGGCATTATGGACATGCAAGTGCTCCGGGGCGTGGAAGATACCAAAGCGTTCCAGCAAGGTAAAAACAACACGACGACTGCCTACGACCTGATGCTCTTGTTTGAACATATCGCAAAGGGAAAACCCGCCGGAAAAAAAGCCGGGAAAGCGATGATTGATATCCTGCTCGACCAGAAATTCAAAGATGCCATCCCCGCCAAACTGCCCGCAGATGTCAGAGTAGCACACAAAACCGGCTGGATTACCCGGGTACGCCATGATTCCGGTATCGTTTTCCTGCCGGATGGACGCCGCTATGTACTCGTTCTCCTCTCCAAACAATGGGAATCGGACGAACTCGCCACCGAAATCATGGCCAACGTGTCCCGAATGATTTACGATTTTATCGCCGATACCCCTCAATGAGTAAAGAATCTCTGATCGTCCTTGCAGAAACAAAGTCCTGGCTGGCTTTACTCAAGCCTGCAGGTATTAGCGTAGAACGCCAGCCCGGGGCAATAGATACACTCGAAGACCAAGCCTTCCAGTATCTGGGACAGCAATCGCCCCGCCCGTTCGTCGGCATCGTACACCGACTCGACCGACCTACCAGCGGCATCGTACTGATCGCCAAAAAGAAGAGCAGCCTCTCTCACTTGAATGCCCAATTCAGCGAAGGAAAGGTTCAAAAGACCTATCTCGCCTGTACCCGCTCTGCCCCGGAACCGCCGCAGGGAATCCTCCGCCATTGGCTGGAAAAAAACCTTTTGGAAAAAAAGGCAGTAGCTCATGCACATCCCGCCACCCTATCCCGGGAAGCGGTCCTGGCCTATCAGGTGCTTCAACACCTCTCCAACGGCTGCCTGTGGGAAGTACATCCCCGCACGGGGAGGTTCCATCAAATACGCGCCCAACTTGCTGCTGCCGGCTGCCCTATTCTGGGCGACGTCCTGTATGGAGGCGAACCCCATACACCCAATGCAATCGCCCTCCACGCCTGGAAAATCACTTTTCAAGATCCGGATACCGGCGCTCCTGTATACCTCCAGGCTGCTCCTCCAGACAACGATAGCTGGATAAAAGCACCCCTGATGCCGGATTAGACGAGTCCCCGCCTCAGGCCTTGCCCTTCAGCATGAGGTTCCAGTACATGAAGGGAAGGGCATATTTTTTCAATACCCACATGGCATACAATTCCTTAGAGGTATCGAAAAACCTGGATAACAACGGGTCGCTCATACGCTTGTTCTCGTAGCCAAATTCCGCGAGCAGCATCTTGCCATAGCCCGTTACCAACGGACAGGAAGAGTAGCCGGTGTATGCTTTGCTCATCCCCCCCTCGTTGCGCATCAGGTGAAACAGGTTCTCCACCACTACCGGCGCCTGCTTGCGCACGGCAGCTCCGGTCTTTGCCGTGGGAAGAGCGGCTACATCGCCCAGGGAGAAAACGTTTGGGTACGTTTTGTGCTGTAGAGAGTTGATATCTACCGCGACCCACCCTTTATCCGGCCCTTCGGTATAAACCAACTTTGAGCGGCGTATAAATTCCGGGGCAGCTTGCGGAGGAGCCAGATGCAGCATATCGAAGGGGATTTCTACACGCTTTGCCAGCTCGGCTCCCGTAGCTCCCTGCTCCGTAATCCAATGTTCACCAGACACCACCTTGGCATTGTATTGCAACCTGGACCAATCGTCTTGAAACTGCAAAATTTCAAAAGTAGCTACCTTCTTATCCCCATCAATTTTGACTATTTTATGGAAAAACCGAAGGTTGATATCTTTTCGATCCACAATCTCCATCAATGTCGCCTTGAATGGATCCACACCAAAAATCACCGACCCCGGCGTCACAAACAGCACTTCCGACTTGTCTCGTACCCCTCGCCGGCGAAAGTACTCATCGGCTAGGTACATAATCTTCTGAGGTGCACCACCACACTTAATAGGCGTAGCCGGCTGCGTGAAAATGGCCGTCCCGCCTTTAAAGTTTTGTAATACGTCCCAGGTATAGCGGCAATCCGTGTAGTTGCTGCATACTCCATTTTTATTTATAGTTTCCGCTAATCCTTCCACAGCCCCCAAATCGTTGACCAACCCCGGGCAAACCACCAAATATTCGTATATGATTTCATTCCCGGAGCCCAGTACAAGCTTGTTGTCGTCCGGAAATACGTCGCTTACATATTCTTTGATCCATTTTGCCCCCTTTGGAATCAATGGAGCCATATCGCGCACCGTGGCTTCGTAGTCAAAGGTACCGGCAGCCACTAAAGTCCAGGCAGGCTGATAATAGTGCTTATCGGAGGGGTCTATAATGGCTATGTCTAATGTACTGTCTTTGCGCAGCAATTGTGCTGCTACGGTAATGCCCGCCGTACCTGCTCCAACAATCGCAATCTGGTGGTGTGTCGCGCTCATAATACTTTGATTATTTTGATAGTAGACTTGTAAAACGGGAAATTATCGAGAAGCAAAAGGCTCCTTGCCCCCCACTCGACAACTCCTCGAAACAAGTCTATTTTTTACAATATATGTATTTATGAACAAATATTCATATTTTAAAAACAATCTTTACTGATTTTTATCACTTGCACACCCATTCCCCTTCTGGATTGTGTAAAAAAAGTTTTTTGATCCCTCGATACTTCCCCTCCCCGCAAGACTCGGTCAAAACCTCAGTGCGGAAGTCTTGATCGCAACTTTCCATAAGCAAAAGTGCCGGTCATCGCTGCAAGTAGAAAAACGACGAATACCGTGTACCCGCTTCCCATCAAAATGAACATGGGCCCAGGACAAACCCCGGCCAGCGACCAGCCACAGCCAAAAATAAACCCTCCTATCAGATAACGGGGAACACTTCTATCCTTGGGGGGGATGATGATCTCCTTTCCTTCGACCGAACGCATGTGCGTTCGTTTAATCCACTGCACAATGAGTACCCCCAGTGCAATGGCCGAAAATATAATACCAAACATGTGGAAGGACTGGAAATGAAACATTTCGTATATGCGGAACCAGGATACCGCTTCTGCTTTGTACAAAGTGACTCCCAATACGATACCGACCAGGATATATCTGGATAAGCGCATCATAACTCTTGATGATTTTGGATTAGAAAATAAGGGGGACAACCAGATACGTCACGGCCAGCCCGCCCAAAAAGAACCCGATCACAGCAATCAAAGACCCGAGTTGCAGGGCAGAGAGCCCGCTGATGGCATGTCCCGAGGTACATCCTCCCGCATAGCGGGCACCAAAACCTACTAAAAAACCACCGCCGCAGATAATCAGCAGGCCCCGCCAGGTAAATAATGCCTCCCAGGAATAAAAATCCGGAACCAGCGGAACCTCCGCCTGAGAAGGTAGTCGCTCCGCAAAATAAGGCAATGCCTGGAGGGTCTTATACGTATTTTCCGAGATATGGGCATAAGACTGCTCTCCGGAAAAATAGTGCGCGGCGATATATCCACCGAAAAGCGCCCCCAAGGCAACCATCAGATTCCAACCCTGGCTTTTCCAGTCAAATTTGAAAAAATCAGTCATGTCTTCCGCTCCGTCTGCCGCGCACATCACGCGAAGGTTGGCTGAAATACCAAACTCTTTTCCGAAGAACAGCAGTACGAACATGACCAGAGCAATCATCGGTCCGGCAACCCACCAAGGCCAGGGCTGGCTGATCCAATCCTTAAATTGAAGTAAAAATTCAGGTGTCATACAGCGTTATTTAGTAGACTTCTTGCGCGGGGTCAGCTCCCTTCTTCTTCCCGCAATTGGTTTATCCGATTCCGTATTTTTTCTTTCACGGCGGCCAAAGCAACTTCCACCTCGGGCGATAGCCCGATATACATGGGCTGCAATTCGGCTACCGACACCACAAATAAATAGATTTCGGGCAATTTACCAAGAAAAGTCAAGCCCGAAATCAAATCCTTTAGTCCGATGTCGTGCGTGCTCATAGCCGCAGGATAGTCGCTCGAAAACCGGGGTTTAATCTCTCGCACCGTACCCGGCGGTCGGTTGTCCAGAGTGGCATCTACCAGGAGTACATAGCGATGGCTTTCGATAGCCTCCATCAGTTGCATCCCCGCCGTTCCTCCTTCCAATACCGCTACGCCGGAAGGTAAGTCCTCATTCTCCATCATGCGTGCAAAATGGACTCCAAAGCCCTCGTCCCCCATTAATACATTGCCGATACCCAAAATCAGGATATCGGCAATGGAATCCGTATTTATTCGATCCATATCTCTAAATCCGCAATTTACGCTCTTTTTTCTCTCTGTTCTTCTTCCTGATCCGCTTTAAACACGTCTTCTTCAATAAATTTCCAACCTCCGCCCATAGAGGAAATTTCGCCCCGACCTTCTACATAGTCATGGTAAAATACTAGATAGACGTGGATAATCGTGAATAAAACAAAGAACCACATCAGCGAATGGTGCCAGTCCCTGACTGCAAAATCCCCTCCCATGAAGGCAGATACCCAGGCAAACATTTTCGGGAACCACCAACTGCTCATATCGGACAGCAAACCAAACCCCGTAATAGCCATGATGCCCGAAACGATGAATACGATAAAGTACATGAACCCCGCCAGGGCGTTATGCCCCACCGATAGGTGTTCCGTCCTCCGTTTCAGTAAAATATCTATCTGTATCACCTTCCTGATCTCGTCAAAGTACCTGCGGCTTGTAGGGATGAAGTTGCGCCACTGGGCATACTTATTCCCCACAAATCCCCAGTATATACGGAAAAGGAAATTGAATACGAAAACGTATGCCGCTGCAAAATGCAAAAACCGTATAGTACCAAATAAAAATCGGTAAGATGCCTCTGCGCTGGACATCATCGCAGGCGGGTTTCCTATCAGGTAGCCCGTTGCGCATAAGACCACAATCGCGGTAGCATTCAACCAGTGAAAAATCCGGACCGGCAGTTCCCACACAAAGACCCGGCGAAGCGTACGGCCTTTCATATAGTATTTTTTAAAGATTTAAAAATGGGTTTTCGCCCGCTGGCAACATATCTATTCTACTACACTAATCCTGCTGATATGCTGCCCTTCCTCGTCGTACAAGTGGACCGCACAAGCCATGCAGGGGTCAAAGGAGTGTATGGTACGCAAAATCTCTACAGGCTTTTCAGGGTCGGCAACCGGTGTATCCATCAGCGCTGCTTCATACGCCGACATATTGCCCTTGGTATCCCTGGGCGACGCGTTCCAGGTCGTAGGAACCACCAGCTGATAGTTCTTAATTTTCTGCTCTTCGATTACAATCCAGTGGGCAAGGGCACCGCGCGGAGCTTCTGCAAACCCAACTCCCTGGGCTTGAGTAGGCCAGGTTTCCGGGTTGAATTTCGCACTGTCGGCCATGCGGGTATCGCCGTTCTTCAGATTGGAAATCAAGGTGTCGTAGAATTCACGCGCCCAACCGGTCATCAGGAGGGTTTCCAGGCCGCGGGCGGCGGTGCGCCCCAAGGTGGAGAACAACGCAGTCACGGGTACTTCGAGTTTGCTCAAGGTGGAATCTACTACTTCTTTGTAGTCTTCCCGTCCGCGGGCGTAACCAACCAACACGCGCGCCAAGGGCCCTACCTCCACCGCGTTGCCTTTCCAACGGGGTGTCTTTAGGAAACTGTACTGACCCTCTACATCCAGATGCTCGTAGGGCGGCTTGGGTCCCGTGTAGTTGAGCACGGTTTCCCCCTTCCAGGGGTGAAGGCCTTTTTCCTGGCCGCCCTCGTAAGTGTACCAGGACCGCTGAATAAACTCTTGTACCTCATCGTCCTGGCGAAGGTCCACATCGTACACCTTACTAATATCTTTGTTGAGTATCACTCCCGGAGGGAATTTAAAACTACTGGGGTCGCCAATCCCGTTCATCGGCAAGTCGCCGTACGACATGTAGCTACCCAGGCCTCCACCTATCGCCCCCCAGTCTTTGTAAAACGATGCCACCGCCAGCAAATCAGGGATATACACCTGTTCGATGAAGGTCTTGGCTTCCCTTAGCAACTGATCCACATACGCCAGGCGCTCGGCATTGATTCCACTGGCGTCATCCAGGCCAATGGCACAGGCCATGCCGCCTACTAAATAGTTGGGGTGTGGGTTCTTCCCTCCAAATATCGCCTGAATCTTCACGATTTCCTTCTGCCACTCCAACGCTTCCAGATAATGCGCCAACCCAATCAGGTTTACTTCGGGCGGTAGCTTATAGGCGGGATGCCCCCAATACCCATTGGCAAAAATCCCCAACTGACCACTCTCTACGAAACGCTGTATGCGCTTCTGTAAATCCGAGAAGTACCCGGGCGAGCTCTTGGGCCAATTGGAAATACTCTGTGCCAACTCCGAAGTCTTCTTGGGGTCGGCCTTTAGCGCATTGACCACATCCACCCAATCCATGGCATGAAGATGATAAAAGTGAACCACGTGGTCGTGCATGTACAGGGTCGCGAACATAAGGTTGCGCACCATCTCGGCATTAGGCGGTATGACGATACCCAAAGCATCTTCTACCGTGCGGACAGATGTCAACGAATGTATGGAAGTACAAACGCCGCAAACACGGCCTACGTAAGCCCAGGCATCCCGTGGGTCGCGACCTCTTAAAATTTCCTCGATCAGACGGACCATCGTACCGGAACTATATACGTCGGTCACTTTCCCATCCTGTATCTCGGCCTCGATACGCAGGTGGCCTTCGATGCGGGTGATAGGATCAACTACTATTCTATTAGTACTCATGATTTAAGTATGTTGTAGGTTAACAGGGTAGATTATTAGACTTGTTGCGAGGGGTCAGCGAGGTGGGAAAAAAGAGTCATTTTCTTTCCACGCGAAGGCTTTTTGTGGGAGTATAGCCCAGCTATATGACCACAAAAAGGCGCAGTGTGGGAAGAAAAGGGCCTTTTTGACCCCGCGATGATTCCCCTCGTAACAAGTCTATTCACTCAATGGGTTTTTCAACTCGCTCTCCGCCTCCTTGCCTTCGTCTATGGCCTTCTTGATCAACCCCATCTTTTGTACGTTCGTAGCAACGGCGTGTACAGCAGCCCCAGCAACTGCGACGCCGGCAGCTACCATACCAATCTTGTCGGCATTGGATTCTATGCCAAAGCCCGGGAAGCTGGCTATCTGTTGGTATATCGGACCCTTGTCCCAGAAGTTTTCTTCCGAACAACCAAAACACCCATGTCCCGACTGAATGGGATAGCTCGTGCCGTTGTTCCACTTTATTATCCCACAGGAATTATAAGTCATCGGCCCTTTACAGCCTACTTTGTACAAGCAGTATCCCTTCTGTGCGTTCTCATCGTCAAAGCTTTCTACAAACAGACCGGCATCATAGTACGGCCGCCGATAGCAGCTATCGTGTACCCGCTTGGAGTAAAATGCTTTCGGTCTGCCCACCCGGTCTAATTCCGGAAGGCCGCCAAACGTAATCATATGGATTAGGGTGCCGGCCATCACTTCTCCAATAGGAGGGCATCCGGGTACTTTCACAATGGGCTTGCCATGAACGAGTTTGTGGATAGGCGTTGCCTTCGTAGGGTTCGGCTTCGCCGCTTGTACGCACCCGTTGCACGCACAACTGCCCCATGCAATAATCGCCTTGGCGCCCGCAGCAGCTTCCTCCAAAATCTGCCGCGATGATCGGCCACCGATACAACAATACTCTCCATCCCCAAAATCGGAAACCGATCCTTCTACGCATAATATGTATTCCCCGTAGTGATCTTTCATAGTCTTTTGCATGACCGCCTCCGCCGCATGCCCCGAGGCCGCCATCAGCGTCTCGGTGTAGTCCAGCGATATTTTGTCCAGCAGTATGTCTGCGACCATAGGGTGTGAGGACCGTATAAAGGATTCGCTGCAACAGGTGCATTCCTGAAAGTGCAGCCAAATCACCGGAACCCGTGGCGTAGTCATCAAGGCTTTCGATATCTCGGCAGCACCACTGCTCTCCAGGCCGAGATATGCCGCCATGAACGTGCAAAATTTCATGAAATCCCTCCGGGAGTAGCCGCGCTCCCTGAGTTCATCATAATAGGTCGGTCTCGTCTTCTGTTCGGATTTAAGTGTCATTTGAGGATGGCTTTTGTGGTTGAGAAATAGCGTGGTAGGCAAACTGGACTTGTTGCGAGGGTCAGCGAGAAGGGAAAAAGAACCCTTATAGGATTCCACCCTCGCAACAAGCCTATTACGCCTGACAAAAGAAAGCATGTTAAAAGGAATCTATACTGATGTTCCTCAAACTGTTCGATGATTTATATCACTTGGAATTTTTGTGTGGGCACCTATCTTTGCCTTTATCAAAATTTGTACCCTATGCGCAACACTATCCTGATTCTCATTCTTGCTATGCCTACGCTGGCTCTGGCACATCCCGGGCACGGTACTTCCAATGGAAATGACTGGCTCCACTATTTCTCCTCACCCAGCCACCTGGCCCCGGCTGCCTTGTTGCTAACTTTTGCCATCCTTCTTTTTATGCTTGCAAAAAGATCGGCTAAAGTCCGTGATACCAAATAGACTTGCTGCGCGAGACTAGCGAGGAGGGAAAAAAGAGTCATTTTTGACCAAAGGCTTTTTGAGGGTATAGCCTAGCGATATGACCGAAAAAGGTGCAGTATGGGCGAAAAGGGCCTCGGGGACCTCTCGATCATTCCCCTCGCAACAAGTCTAATAAATATAATTTCCATGCATGAGCTATCCATCGTCCTGGGTATCGTAGAAATTGCAGAAAATCAGGTGAAACAACACCAGTCCAGACGGGTGGAAGCAATCGAACTGGAAATCGGCTACCTCGCCGGCGTAGAATGGGAAGCCCTGGAATTCGCCTGGGAAGCAGCTACTAAACATACCGTTCTCGAAAATAGCCAAAGAGAGGTCGCCCGCATCGAAGGTGCTGCAAAGTGCCTGGAATGCCAGCGCGCATTTCCGATAAGTTCCCTGTTTGAACCCTGCCCTTCGTGTGGCAGCTATTTTTCAGAGGTAACCCGGGGAAAAGAACTCCGGATTAAATCCCTAACTATTGTTTGACCATTAGACTTGTTACGAGGAGAATCATCAAGGGTCAAAAAAGCCCTTCTTCCTTTCCCGATGACTCCCTTGCGACCAGTCTGCTTAACCAAAATCGCATTATGTGTACTACCTGCGGATGTAGTCAACCAGCCGATGCCGTTACGATTCAACTCGTAGGCGAAGAAGAGCACCTCCATTTTGCCCCGGGACAGGAAACAACGTCCCACTCCCACCCTGCTCATGGGCATAGCCACGGGCAGCCCCATCATCATGGGTACGGCCATAGCCACACCCACCAGAGCCCAAACCCACAGAAGAAGACAGTACTCCAACTGGAACTGGATATTCTCCAAAAGAACCAGCTCCTCGCTGAACGCAACCGCGGATTCTTCGAAGCACGTAATATCCTGGCTTTGAATTTCGTCAGTTCGCCCGGTGCAGGAAAGACTAGTTTGCTGGAGCGAACCCTACGCGACCTGAAAACTGAGTTTCCCATCAGCGTTATTGAAGGGGATCAGCAGACGATGAACGATGCCAACCGAATCGCTGAAACCGGCGCCCCAGTCGTACAAATCAATACAGGTAAAGGCTGCCACCTCGACGCCGAAATGATTGCCCATGCCCTCAAAAAACTCGATCCCACCCCCAACAGTATGGTGGCGATTGAAAATGTAGGCAACCTCGTATGCCCCGCTCTCTTCGACCTCGGCGAACACCGACGCGTAGTCATTATCAGCGTTCCGGAAGGAGACGACAAACCCATCAAATACCCGGATATGTTCCATTCCGCCCACTTGTGCATTATCAATAAAATCGATTTACTGCCCTACGTGACCTTCAGCGTGGAAAAAGCCCGGCAATATGCCCTGCAAGTAAACCACCACCTCGAATTTATTGAACTCTCCACAACTTCCGGACAGGGCCTGGAGGCCTGGTACCAATGGCTGCGCAATCTTCGATGATCCCCCTCACCTCAAACCTAACTTATCCGCAAACCTTATGTGTCTCGCTATACCTGGTAAAATAATCGATATCCGCGCTCAGTTAGACGAAACGTTTCGCATTGCAAACGTTTCGTTTGGCGGTATTCTAAAAGAGGTCAACCTGTCTATGATCCCGGAAGCCGGCATAGGCGACTATGTACTCGTTCATGTCGGGGTGGCTATTGGTATCGTTGACGAAAAAGAAGCACAACTGACCTTTAACTACCTGAAACAAATCGGCGAAGTCGACGAACTCCACTCCTCTGAAAGCCCTTGAAGCATCATTTCGATTTTTTCCCGTAACTTGGGCCTGAAAAATGACTGCGCGGCTTCCGCGCTCAGATAAACCAGGTTCCTGAATGTTGCCATCGCCGATTTACCGTTCACTGGCCGTCGCAAAATCCAAAGCGAGCAAACAGCTCGCCGTACTGATAGACCCCGATAAAATCCGCACCCAACAGTTACCCCGGCTTCTGGAGCTCGCTCAGTCGGCCTCTGTGGACTACTTTTTTCTGGGTGGAAGCCTGCTCTTAGACGACCAGCTCGACGATTGTCTCCGCCTGCTGCGACAATCTGCTGCGGGTATTCCTTTAGTCCTTTTCCCCGGAAGCCCGCTTCAGTTAAGCAAAAACGCAGATGCCCTGCTCTTCCTCTCTCTGATTTCCGGCCGAAATCCCGAATTCCTCATCGGGCACCACGTGGTCGCTGCTCCTTATATCAAAGCTTCGGGGATAGAGGTAATTGCAACTGGCTATATCCTGGTAGAAGGTGGCAAAACCAGCAGCGCCAACTATATGAGCAATACCGCACCTATTCCGGCTGAAAAACCGGAAATAGCCGTATGCACCGCCCTCGCCGGGGAAATGCTAGGCCTGAAAACCATCTACCTCGACGCCGGCAGCGGTGCTAAGCAACCGGTTCCCCCGGACATGATTCGTCAGGTAAGCCAGTCTATCTCCCTTCCTCTACTCGTAGGGGGAGGACTCAAAACCCCCCGCCAGGTTGACCAGGCGCTTCGGGCCGGAGCTGACCTCGTAGTCGTCGGAGCCGCCCTTGAAAATCAACCGGATTTACTGCTGGAAATAGCCGATACCATTCACGCATTCTAAAGGATGAAAGAACAATTGGAAAAAGGAACCGTAGTGCGTTCCACCGGAAGCTGGTACCAAATCCGCTTCGAAGATAACCGAATACTGGATTGCCGCATTGGCGGTAAATTCCGACAAGAGGACAAACGCCTCACCAACCCCATTGCAGTGGGTGACCATGTGATGATTCAAATGGAACCTCAAGGAGAAAATGGCATCATCAAGGAAATCCTTCCCCGCACCAATTACGTGCTGCGTCAATCCCCCAGGCGCAAACACGAATTACACCTCCTGGCTAGCAATATTGACCAGGCTATGCTCATCACTACCATCAAAAACCCCAACCTAAAACAGGGGTTTATTGATCGCTTCCTCCTCATGACCGAACCGTTTAATATCCCGGCCATCCTCGTTTTCAACAAAGCCGACCTCTACGACGACGATGCCTTCGACCTCTATGCCGCACTGGAGGAAATTTACCAGGCTATTGGATATACGGTCGTCCTGGCTTCCGCCCGCACAGGGGCTGGTATGGACGAACTCAAAGGGTTACTAAAAGATAAAATAACCCTTGTGGGCGGGCAATCCGGCGTGGGAAAAACCAGCCTGGTTAACTCCTTGCAGCCTCAACTGCAACTACGAACCCAGGACCTTTCCGATTACTCAGGTAAAGGCCAGCACACCACTACCTTCGCCGAGATGTTCCCCCTTAGCTTCGGCGGGTACATCATCGACACCCCAGGAATAAAAACGCTGGCTTTCTCACACCTGGAACCCCATGATGTAGCCCATAACTTCCGGGAGTTTTTTGCCCTGTCCCACGCGTGTCGCTTCGGTGGCCAATGCCTGCACCGAAATGAGCCCGGCTGCGCTGTACGAGAAGCCCTGGAAAAAGAGGAAGTCAGCGAACTCCGCTACCTCAATTACCTCAACATACTCGATGAAGTAGATGCCCAGAACTACTGGGAACGGCATAAAGAAGTGTAATGGACTGGTCGTCAGCGAGAAGGGCACTCCCCTGCCAACCTACTCCGGCTCAAACCCAAGCACGATATTGAAGTCGCCCAGGTTGCGTATGCTGCGCTCTCCGGGTTTGTCGAAGCCAATCCCGTAGTCAAACCCAAGCACCCCAAACATCGGCAGGAAAACGCGCATCCCGAAACCCGCCGACCGCTTTAGGTCAAATGGGTTGAAATCCCGAAATGACCTCCATGCATTCCCACCCTGCATAAAGGTCAGCAGGTAAATGCTCGAGCTCGGGTTCAAAGAGAGTGGATAACGCAGTTCCACGGTGTATTTGCTAAAGATGGGCGTAGCTATTGTGCTCCCACTGGCAGACAGGTTTGCTTCTATCTGGTTGATTTCATAACCGCGCATGGAGATTATGTCCACCCCGGCAAAACCAAACTGTCGGTTGTTAATCCCGTCACCCCCTAGTTGGAATCGCTCAAAGGGTGCCGTGCCGATAGACTTGTTGTAATATCCCAGCATACCTATCTTGGCAGCAGCTTTTAACACGAATTTTCCAGTCAGCGTAGCGAACCAGTCGGCATCAATCTGCCACTTGTGGTACTCCAAAAACCGGAAGCGCTGCTGTACACTCAACTCTGAATAATCCTTTCCAGGGTTAAATAAAGAGTACGGAGGGGTCAACTGAACCGCCAAAGAAATATTCGACCCCGATTTTGGGAAAATCGGGTCGCTCACCGTCGAGCGGGAAATAGTTTGACGGATACTATAGTTGAAATAGTCCCCCTGCGATACCACTGTACCATCGCTAGACGTAAACAGCCCCTGCGTCCAGTTGTCGAGCCGCAAAGTCTGAAGGTTTATCGCCGTGCTCGATACGAAGTTATCGTCGGGCCATTTGAGACGAGTGCCCAAACTGATAGAACCCTGGAGAATATTGAAACTTTGCTTTTCGTCGTTCGGACTGAGAAAATATCCGTATGCGAAGCGGTTGTAAAAACCAGCTACCGAAAAGGAGTTGGGTTTGCGCCCCCCTAACCATGGTTCTGTGAAAGATACATTATACGATTGAAAAAAGTCTCCGTTTGTTTGACCCCTTATCGAAACGCGCTGCCCGTCGCCCATAGGTAGTGGCCGCCATGCACTTTTATTGAAAATGTTGCGCGTCGAGAAGTTATTGAAGGAGACCCCCAGCGTGCCGATGACCCGCCGAAATCCACCCCAACCCGCAGAAAGCTCCAACTGGTCGGAAGGCTTTTCCTCCACGTCGTACTCGATATCAACGGTGCCCCGTTCAGGGTTGACCGGTGTATTGATGCCCAGATTCTCCTGGTTGAAGTACCCTAAATTTACGATTTCCCGCTGAGAACGGATGATATCCGAACGGCTGAACTTTTCAGCAGGTAAAGTCCTCAACTCCCGACGGATGACGTGCTCGTGCGTACGGTCATTGCCCGTTACCACCACTTTATCTATCGAGGCCTGGGGACCTTCAAAAATGCGCAACTCCAAATCTATGGAGTCCCCTTCTATCGCCACTTCTACCGGGGTAACCTGGAAAAAAAGATAGCCGTTATCCATGTACAGCGTGCTCACGTCCCGGCCTTCCTGGCTGAATTTCAAGCGCGTATCCAGCAGTTCCTGGTTGTAGATATCTCCCGTCTTGATGCCAAGTACCTGGTTTAGAGTAGAGGTATCGTATATGGAGTTGCCCTTCCAGATCAGTTTTCTGAAATAATAAGGGTTGCCTTCATTTACCTTCAAGGCAAGGCGCAAAAAGCCTTTCTCATCCCGCCAGATACTATCGCCCAGGATGCGGGCATCCCGGTATCCAATCGTGTTGTAGTACTTTATGAGTTCTTGCTTGTCTTTTTCGTAATCGCTCTGAATCAGTTTGGATGAGGCAAAAATACGGGTCTTCTCCTTGGTCTTTTTCATCTTCCGCACCAACTTGTCGTCCTTGACCTGCACGTTACCTACAATATCAATATCGCTGATCTTGACCCGTTCCCCCCGATCTACTTCAAACACCAGGCGCACCGAGTTCATACGGGACGTATCGGGTTCCTCCCGAACCGTCGCCTTGGCATCGAGATACCCCTTACCGGCAAAATATCTCTCAATAGCATTGCAGGAACCTACCTTTAGGTTATCCGTCACAATCCCTCCCTTAGATACAAAAATGCTGATTTCTTCATTCAAATCGTCCTGGTGGCCTTTGCTAACCCCCTCATAGGTATGGTTGCTCAAACGCGGCCTCTCCTGGACGCGAATTTCCAGAAAAACAACATCGCCAATCGTTTTTTCCTTGACTATGCGCACATCCGTGTACAGGCGAAGTTTCCATAAAGCCCTCAACGCCCGGGGTATTTCAGGACCGGGGATTTGAATGGTCGAGCCGACTTTGAGCCCTGAGATGCTCGAAACAGCATTGGCGTCGCTGTACAAGTTGCCCACTACACGAACCCCGCCAATTTCGTATTCCTTGGGGTTAGAATAATCCATGATCTCCATACTGTCCACCTGCTGCGCATGCAACACTCCCGAAAACAGAATGCTTAGAGCAAACATCGCCCCCCGGACGGACAGACAGGCACGGCGTTTTTGTATCTTCCTCATGGTTAATCCATTTCTTTTTTGTGTGGCCATCGCTAATGAGGGCGGAAATTTAGATGTTCAAAGACGGTCTTAGAGGATTCCTGGTTGTATTGCGCACCACTTTGAAAGGCTACTTTGCGAATTGTTCACTGATTTTGCCGAACCGCCGCTCTCGGTGCTGATAATCGAGCAACGCTTGATAAAAATGCTCCTTTCGGAAATCTGGCCAGAACACAGGCGTGAAGTACAACTCGGAATACGCTAACTGCCAGAGCAAAAAATTGCTGATCCGGTACTCCCCACTCGTTCTGATGAGCAACTCCGGATCGGGAACGCCATGCGTCGCCAAACGATCCTGAAAAAGTGCCTCGGAAATATCCCCCGGATTGATTTTGTTATCCCTGACCAACTCCGCGACTTGTCGTGCCGCTTGCAAAATATCCCACTTGCCACTGTAATTGAGCGCAAGTATGAGCGTCATCCGCTCATTTTTGCTGGTTGCTTCGATACCTTCCATCAACGCCCGATAAGTAGGCTCCGGCAGAAAGGTCAGGTTGCCTATGGCATCCAAGCGGATATTGTTTTTATTTAGCGTTTTTATCTCTTTGGACAAGGTCTCGACCAGCAGCGTCATCAGGGTATCTACTTCTATCTTGGGTCTGGCCCAGTTCTCCGTTGAGAAAGCATACAGCGTCAAATAGGAAATTCCCAGTTCAGCCCCCGCTTCTGCAACCTCCCGCACCGAGCGAACCCCGTTGCGGTGGCCAAACACCCGGGGCTGACTGTGCTGCTTCGCCCACCGACCGTTGCCATCCATGATAATGGCCACATGGCTGGGTAATTTACTTGCGTCTATCTGTGATTTTAAATCCATTTTACCCGCTGTTCTCCTGGTAGCGACCTACGCCTTGCCCAAGATTCTGAATATGTGCTTTATATAACGCATAATGAGAAGCCTAAGGCAAAAATTCCTGCAAAGATAGGAAAAAACACCATTAAGCCCATCCCGGCATCCCTTTATCGCGAAAAATCATACGCCTTGTTACAAGGACCATCTCCAGGACATCAAAAAACGACTCTTTTTTCCCTCCTTGCCGGCCCCTCGTGATAAGTCTGTAAAGGTTTTTATTTTTGCACACACACTTTTATGTGAAAATTGTTAAACCATTAGGATTTTATCATATTTCCTGCTTTTTTTGGTTCTATACTTTGATTCTTTACACCATGCCTTTTGTGTATGGCCCCTTTGTCCATTGGACTTGTTGTGAGGGGTTAGCGAGGTGGAAAAAAAGAGTCGTTTTTTTTCTACGCGAAGGCTTTTTTTGGGCGTCTAAGCTGAGCTATAGGACCACAAAAAGGCGCAGGGTGGGAAGAAAAAGGCCTTTTTGCCCCCCCGATAATCCCCCTCGCAACAAGCCCATTAATTTTTCCGTAGCTACTCTGATGCTTTACCCCCGGGTAAAAAACAGGGCACTATCGGCAACCGCTTATGAGCGTATATAGTACTACTGTCGAGAAAACCGATTTTTGCTTAAAACAAGCCCTGCGCCTGTTAGCTCTGGTGCATTTATCCGCCTGTGTGTCTGCTGCCCGCCTCGAAATGCCCGGAAAGCCCCAAAAACTTAACCCGCCATGCAAATAATAGCCCTCAGCTTTTTTACTGCCTTTCTGCTGACCTACTTCGCCATCCCTTCCATAATCAGGGTAGCTCTTGCAAAAAACCTCTGTGACGAACCCGGAGAAAGACGGTCTCATTCTGTACGAACCCCCTCGCTCGGCGGGATCGGGATTTTTGCCGGCAGTATTTTTTCTGTCGTTCTCTGGACTCCTTTTGCCCAATTTAGCAACTTGCAATATATCCTTTGTGCGTTTATAATTCTTTTCCTCATAGGGGCCAAAGACGATATCTACCCCCTTGCTGTACACAAGAAAATCATCGCCCAGTGTATCGCTGCCTCTATTTTATTCATCAAATCCGATATTTCGCTCCAGGGCATGTACGGGCTTTTTTCTTTGCACCAAACCTTCCCTGCATGGGCCAGCTATATTCTATCGGTACTCACCCTATTGTTCATCCTCAATGCTTTTAACCTGCTCGACGGTATTGATGCGTTGGCGGGAAGTACAGGCATCCTTATTCTCGGAACACTGGGTTCCTGGTTTTTCATGGCTGGCCGGATGGAATTTGCCATCTTGGCCTTTGCCACAACAGGGTCTATCACAGCTTTCCTACGGTATAACATCACCCCTGCAAAAATATTCATGGGCGATACGGGATCCTTGTTGATCGGAATGGTCACCGCTATACTCATAATCAAGTTTATTGACCTCAACTATTTCCTCCCCCCCGAGGATCCTGCGCGATTTGAAAATGCACCCGTGGTGGCTATGGGTATCATCATCCTCCCCTTGTTCGATACCCTGCGCGTCATGGTTTTGCGTATCGCACAGGGTACTTCCCCGTTTCGTGCCGATCGGCGCCATATCCACCACTTGATGATTGATTACGGGTTTTCCCATGTACAAGCATCCGGTATCCTCGTATTTGTCAATACAATCTTTATCGTCCTGGCCCTCGCCCTTCACGACCTTTTCGACCTGCACGTGCTGCTCTTGTTCATCTTTGCCTTAGCCCTCGCCCTGACTTTAGTCCTTCAGGTCGCCGTCTATAAAAAAAATTTGGGCGTTCATCGAAAACCATTAGTCGAATGACTGCGTATCTGTGGGTCTTCCTAGGAGGTGGAATCGGTAGCATTTGCCGCTTTTTTTTAACGAAAGCTATTCCCCCAGGATGGGCTTTTCCGTACGCCACCCTCTCCGCCAACCTACTGAGTTGCTTTATCCTGGGTGTCTTCATTGGCCTGCGGATTCGGGGCACACTCCCGCAAAACGCTCAGTTTCTGTTGATCTCAGGCTTTTGTGGGGGCTTTAGTACTTTTTCTACGTTCTCCATGGAGTTGTTGCAAATGTTGGAAGAAGGGCAGATGGGCAAGGGCTTGGCCTACATGGTAATCAGCCTGGTGTCGGGCCTACTTTTCCTGCTCGCGGGAATCCGCCTCTTTCAGTAGGGCCTGGCCACGGATAAAGTCTAAACGCACCAGCATGGCCAAACACAAAAAGAAATACGACCCCACTTTGTCCGTCTCTATCATATCATTGATAATCAAAAAAGAATAAATAATTACTAAAACTAATAAAATCGCCATGGGAAGCCTCTGGGCCCCTCCTCGTCGGTATGCCTGATAAATGGTCTCCCCGCAGATGAATACCCGAAAACTCAAGACCAGAAAGAGCAATAGCCCCAGCCATCCCTGCTCCACCAGCAACAACAAAAAGTAACTGTGTACCCCTGAACGCTCTTCGTTCCTGCTCACATACGTTTTGAAACTATTTACGGTGTATGGCTCGTAAAAATGTACGAAATTCCCCGGCCCATACCCAAGCCAGGGGGATTTCTGGCTCATTCGAACCGCTGCAACCCAACGGTGTACCCGCTCCATCGTAGAGATATCTTCCCCTTTGGTGGTTGCTTCCAACAGACTCCCGAATTCCGTATGCATAATGGTGGTGTCGTAGTTGGGCGCATAGTCCAAATAGCGCTCATCCACCGCCAGGTAAGATACCAATACGATTGCCCCGGCAACCCCCAACAGCAATGCGTACCGGATTAGGCGAAAGCGAAAGACAAAATATGAACCCGCAGCAATCAATAGAGAGAGATATGCCGCTCGCGTATAGGTTAGGTACGTCGCCGTCAACAAAATTAAAAAGACACCTGCCATACCCCACCATTGGAAAGAATAACGCCTCAATGTCCCCATCAGATACCATACAAAGGGAATGAATAAAGCCAGGGTTGCCGCATAGCTCACGTGGTTTCGCTGAAAAGGATGCAATACCTTATGCACCTGATCAAACGCAAACCCCGATGCCGAATGGCGCAACAATATGACTACAACCGTACACATCAAAGGCCAGAATACCCACCACAGCATCTTCCGAATATCTTCCTCTGTGCGAAGCAAATAAAACGCCAGAAAATAGAATACGGCCACATACCAGGTTTTAGCCAATGAAAATTTCAGCGATACCCCCGGCATATCCGATTGAAAGGTGGAAAAATATACCCAAAAGAGGTGCAGCATCAACAATATAGTGATGGGATGCTTGAACAAGCGCACACCGAGATAGGCTATCTTTGAAAAAAACAGCAACGCAGCGAGCAACATCAACCCGATCATCAAAGGCTCCGTGGGTAAATCGGTACCAAAACCGTTCGGCAGTACTACCTCTGTGGAAAGCGGAATACTCGCCATCAAAAGAAGGAATACTTTCCTGACATCTACTATGCTTAAATAGATGAGTAAGACCAAAACAGGCACTCCTACTAGAAAATACCACTCCTTCCAGACAGCCAACGCAAAACTGGACAACAAAATTCCTGCCCAAATACCAAATAACCCGTATTTCTGTGGAAACCACGCCAGCCGTGCTATGGCCGTTGATCCTTTCCCAATCATAGCCTTAGCCCACACGGAAGCCTCTTGAAAGGTCAACGTCCCGATACGCATGGAACAAAAACACAGCCAAAACAGCGAGCGCAAAGGCTAAGATACCTGCCCCAAGCACCAACATTGTCCGTCCCGGCCGACTTTTAACGATAGGTACTTCCGCTGCTTCTACCAATACAATCGCAGGCACCCGTGTAGTCAATGCGGAACGCATCAGATTGGCCCGCTCTATGTCCTCTCCAAACCCCCCGTTTGCCGTGAAGTACTGGTTCTCTAATACACCTATGATTACCTGCCCTCTGTTTATGCGACTCATCTGTTGGGACATACTGTCCAACTCCAGCCGCAGGCCATCCACCAGGGCTCCGACGTATGCTATCGTATCTTTGGGGATACGACTATTGCCCCGCATGCTCTCCAACCGGCCCTTGTTTCGATAGTACAATGACTGGGTCTGGACCATCTGCCTGGTCAGCCGCTGCGACAACTCTGCCGTATTGTATATCTCAAACTCCGCACGCAAGGATACGAGGCTGTCTCCCAGCTCTTTGAGCAATTTCGTGCGCGCCGCAATATTTTCTTCGTACGACCGGGCCGTAGCAGCCTGGGCCGATTTGACCAGGCCTTCTGCAATTTCATTGATTCGGTCGCGTGCTGCATTGGCCAGGGTAGCGGCAAAACGAGCGTCCCGGTCCTCGACCGATAACTCAATGGCTTCCAGCTTCGTCTTTTTTACTTCGTAAAGTTTTCGAAAGTGCATTCGCACTTTGTACCGGGCTTTGGCCTGTTCAGGGTCAATTTTATACTGGGCATACAGGTCAAAAGAATCTACCAAAAAATCTACCAGGTCATTGGACTCTGCAATCGCCAGTATCCGGTCTATATCATCGTCCGACCCATACAGCCCAACCCCGTTGTTCGATTTGCTGAACAGTATTTCCGGCCTTGCCTGGTTGGGGTTAGCTGCTAAAAAAACCGTGGTCGCCCGATAATAATTGGGCATGGCCAGCGACAGGATAGCCGTCAACCCCATTGCTGTAATCGTCAGGCCAAAAATCGCTTTCCGATGGGCATACCCTATTTTTAAGGCATCCAAGATATGTTCCCTCTGCTCCATACTGAGTTGTGTTCTCCTACTATGACTGTCTTTCTACCCAAAACGCTGCCTGATACCACTTCTTACTCCCCAAATCGCTGCGAAATCGGAACGGGTGATAATCTGCAGTAAAAAGATACCCGTAACACCTACTACAAAAGGAGGCAATACGGCGGCCCAACCGATTCTTTCAAACAGGTTTTCCCGAAAGAACCAGGCTGAAATACCGGTAACCAGACCCAATATGAAAAATTTATACCATAATGTCCACGAAATAGCAATTTGCTCCCATTTCCAGCAGCCGTAAAGAACACCTAAAAAGGCCAGTACCTGCGTCGTGGCGGCAGTAGCAGCCGCTCCCGATGCCCCCAGGCGGGGTATCACCGACAGGTTTAAAAACACATTGAACCCGGCAACCGCAAGGTACACCCAGTTTAACCGCCCCTGATGCCCCGTAGCCAATAAAAGTGTACTGAAAATATATCCCCCGCTAAGTGGGATAAACCCAAACATCAAACAGCCTAATAAAAAACCGGAGTATCGCGTGGTATCGTCGTACAGCCCTTCCATAATCGGCTGCCCAAACGCCAGGGAAATGGGTACAAAAACGAGTACACCGCTCCAAAGGATACGCAGCGCGGTCTCGGCTAACTGACCTAACTCCATTTTGTCGCGACCCAACTTTGCATACATAGGTAACAACAACCCCGCAAACAATACCCCCAGCATATTGACCGCATCCAGCAGACGATAAGCGGCTGCATAATACCCCGCCAGTACCTGCCCATCCGGAAGCAGCCTGCCCATCAGCACCACATCCGCCCGGTTGTATATGGCCATCAACGCAACAGCAATCGCATAGGGCAGGCTCTTTTTAAAAATCAACGCGTTCAGCCGCCAGTCCATGCGTACACGTGGAATCCCCGTCTTTTTGCCCAACATCACCAGTCCCGTGACCAGAGAAAGCAAAAGGGCTATCCATTGTGCATGCCCCAGCCACGCTATCGGGAAATTACCTCTAAAAAAACCACCCCAGAGCGGTACACCAAGCAGCAGAACCAAAATCAACTTGTCGAGTATGGACAAAAAACTATCCGCAAAATACCAACCAAGGCCCGAAATATTAGACCGTACATAACTCAACAGAGAACTACTCACCTGAACCAGCGCTAGGGAAAGCAACAAGCCCGGCCATTCCGAAACATATCCGGCCAACGCTCCTGACAAAAATATGAGCGCCAGATATACCACGGCCAAGAAGGCTTTCGCCCCCAGGAAATACGGGAAGTATTTTTGAAGCAGAAAAGGGTATTGAGCAATATTCCTGTTGTTGAAATACTGTATCCCTAAATCGTTCAATATCTGGAATACAAACACAAAGTTGAACAACTCGAAATAAGCCCCGTACGCAGCAGGCGAAACGGCATTTTGGATCCCCCGGTCAATTCCAAAAATATAAAGTGGCTTGATCAGAAGATTGATACCGATTAAAAACAGGAGGTTTAGGACAAAGGTCTTCTTCACATCCTACCCTATTCATAGCGAAGCGACTCAATCGGATCCAATCGGGCTGCTTTGAGTGCAGGATACAGCCCCGATACCAAGCCTACTACAGTACAGACTACCAATGCAATGGAAATCCACAACCAGGGGAAGATGAAGTTCCCACCCATGAATACCGTCACCAGGTTGCCGATTAACACGCCGAGCAGGATGCCAAAGAGACCGCCAAGCAGGGAAATCACCACCGCTTCGCAGAGAAACTGCACCAAAATATTTATGCGTGTAGCCCCTAGCGCTTTACTGATTCCTACTTCCCGCGTACGCTCTGTGACGGATACCAGCATGATGTTCATCAAACCTATCGCTGCTCCTAACAGCGTGATGAGTGCAATCACCACCGCCGCCAACCGGAAATACAATGTATTTTCCTTTATGATAGCCACTAAACTATCGCTCTTGGTCACTTCGAAATCGTTCTCCTCAAATGCACTCAGCTTCCGGATGTTGCGGAGCAGCCCGGTTGCAGCGGCAATGGCGTTATCGAGCTGCGTAGCGTCATCCACCGTAAACATCAGGTTAAAGTTCGTGTTGGTCGTAGCGTAGAAGCGCTTCCCGGTTTGCAAGGGGATTAAGATGCGACGGTCTTCGTTCTGGTTCATACTAGAACCCCTCGATTTTAACACACCTATAATACGGAGACGCATGTTCCCCGCTGAGATAACTTTATCCAGGGCTTTCTCCGGCTTTCCATTGAAAAATTCTTTGACAATATCTTGCCCGACGACCGTGATGTATCCCCCGTCCCTTGCTTCCCTACCATTGAAATTTCGGCCAAACTCAATATCAAAGCCCCTCGCCTCTAAATAGTTATCGTCAATAGCCATTATGGTGACATTGGGGTTCGTCTTTTTTCCTCCGTACCGCAAGGCAGCATTACCGCTACAACTCAAAGAAATCGCGGCCCGCCCTGGAAAATCAAATCGTTCTTTGAACGCCGTCACCTGTCGGTACGATAGTTCTTCGCCTGCTTTTGACACACGCCCCCCTCGGTTCCCACGGACGCCCTCCGAGAATTTGGGCTCTATATCAAAGGTGTTTACCCCTAGTGAGGAAAAATTGTCGTTCAGAGAATATATGGCACTGTCTATAGCTGTCAGAATACCTACCAACGCCATGATTCCGAAGGAAATGACCAGAAGCGTCAAAATTGCCCGCAATAAATTTCCCTGTATGGCACGCAATGCCAAGCGTACATTTTCGCCCAAGTCCATCATGATGCGCAGTATTTATTTTTAAAAAACCTAAAATTACTTGCCGTCAGATTTAACGCCTCGCTTCTTAGATGAATGCCTGTTTTACATAGACCGGACGTCATCGGGATAAAACCCGGCACGCACAAAACCCAGTGCTTCTTCATGTACTAAATGGTTTGTAGCCAACACTTCCCTACCGGAGAAGTCGCCGCACAACCCTCTGAAATCGCTCACCTTACCCCCCGCTTCTTCTACCAGAAGAATGCCGGCCGCTACATCCCAAGGATTTAGGGTATTTTCAAAAAAAATCGTGTACCGCCCACATGCTACATAACATAAGTCAACCGATGCAGCCCCCCATCGCCGAATGCCCCTCGTGGAACGCTGAAAGCGGTCCGTCACAGAAAAGTGTGCAGAGAGCGTACTATAGTTTTCGTAGGGATACCCTGTAGCAACGAGGCTGTCTTTTAACAGCCCTGCTCTACTCACCGCTATCGGCCTGCCGTTGCAGAATGCCCCTCCTCCTCTCCATGCATGGTACATCTCGCGCTGATTTACTTCATAGACCATCCCCATCATGGGCCTACCTTCATAGGCCAGGGCCACACTCACCGCAAAACAAGGCAGGCTATACAAGAAATTAGTAGTGCCGTCCAGAGGATCTATAATCCATTGCCATGGTCTCGAGCCAGCGGAAACAGCCGTTCCCTCCTCGGTCAGAAACCCGGCTTCCGGAAAAATTTGGGAAAGCCCGGCCACCAGTATCTGCTCTGCTTCCTTATCCACATAACTCACCAGACTGTTCAGCGATTTTTCTTCTATCCGGGATTCCCCTACCTGCCCCACCTGGCTGCGGATGAAATCTCCAGCTCGTTCTACCACGGAGAGGCTTTCTTTACAGATATTCGCCAACCAATCCCCGGTAATAGTTCCATTTTTTACCTCCATAGCGGTTATTCCTCGTTGAGTTGGTAAATCTCTGGCAGATTGCGGCCAATTCCATCATAGTCCAATCCGTATCCCAACACAAAGGTATTTGGAATCTCAAAGCCTATGAAGCGGACGTCCAGGGGAACTTCCAAGGCATCCGGCTTCGACAAGAGCGATGCTATTTCTACAGACGCCGGGTCGTGGTTCTGCAAATCCTGCAACAACAGCGCCATAGTACGGCCGGAATCAATAATATCTTCCACTACTATGACTGGTCTGTCTTTGATTTCTGCGTTCACTCCCAACAGGGTGCGCACCTGCCCACTCGACTGCATACCACTATAAGAAGACAGGCGGATAAATCCTACTTGACATTCCAGATCGCAAGCGCGCACCAGATCGGAAATGAATACAAAAGCACCATTCAACACTCCCAGAAAAAAGGGCTGTCTCCCAGCGTACTCCCGGGCAATTTCCTTTCCCAGTTCTTCGACCCTTGCCTGAATGGCATACCGATCAATGTAAGGCGAAAACTTCCTGCCGTGTACCCACACATCCGCGTGTATTCCTGTATTCCCCATCTTTCTATAAGCCGTATTTATCCAAAAGGTACACCAGAGCAGCCATTGCACCTACTCCCAACTCCAATTCCCGCTTATTTACCTCCTCAAAACGGTCTTGAGCCGTATGGTGCAGGTCAAAGTAGCGCTGCGAATCCGGCTCGAAGCCGACCAAGAGTCCTTTTTGTACTTTCAGCCGACCGATATCTGCCCCGGAACCGCCCTTTTTAAGGCTCAAACCATACGGTTCCAATAAGTCTGACCAGCCATACACTTGCTTGAACTTTTTGTCGAAAACCGATTCGTCTGCCTCAAAGGTAAACGCTCTCGGCGTGAAACCACCTCTGTCGGATTCGATGGCCGCCATGTGGTATTCTTTTTTCTGCGAAGACTCTTTTTCATACGCGATGGAACCAGCCATACCATTTTCCTCGTTCATGAACAATACACAGCGCAGCGTGCGCTTAGGGCGATACCCAATGCGCTTGAACAGTTGTAACACATCCATGGCCTGTACGCAACCAGCCCCGTCGTCATGGGCGCCGGTACCCAGGTCCCAGGAGTCCAGGTGCCCGCCCACCAAGATAATCTCATCTGGAAACGTACTCCCTTTTATCTCCCCGATGACGTTATGAGAAGGTTTGGGCGTCAACATCCGACTCGTATTGCGCATGAATACGCGTACAGTTTCCTCCTGTAACAAGCGATGGAGCAATTCCGCATCATTAGTGCTCAAACCAAAGGCAGGGATTTTATTCACCCCGGGATCGTAATACATAGAGCCCGAATGGGGGACATCGTCGAGCCTGGTCGTCATGGAACGCACCAGCACTCCTGCCGCACCATACTTGGAAGCCCGTGTTGCTCCTGCGGCACGTTGGTCTACCGCCCCACCGTACGCGTTAAACGTATTGATCTGGCGTGGATCCAGTGGCCGGTTGTAAAAAACGATTTTTCCCGCTACCGCACTACCCAGTTTATCTACTTCATCCAAGCTAAACACCTCTACCACCTCGGCAGTGATGCCCATGGGGCCCGTGCCTTCCGAGTTTCCCAACGCGACGACGTGCAAATCTACCGTACCCATTTTACGCGAATTGACGATACGCGCCTGCTCCGGCTCGCCTCTCTCCCAATGCGGCACCGTACAAGGCTGTAGCCAAACTTTGTCCAAACCCATCGTATCCAGCATCTGCCTCGTGTACTCTACCGCCGCCGCCGCCTGGGGTGTTCCACTCAACCGATGCCCAATGCGCTCACACAAGTACTCCAACCATTCATAACTCTGGCCCTGCGTCAGCGCTGCGTCATATATTTTTCGCAGGTATAACGCATCCTCATCCTTGACTTGCGAATACGTTTTTACGGGTAAAGCAAGGGATATCCCTATTGTAATGAACCCCAGGACAAAAAAAATCTGCTTCCGAACCATGGCGACCTTATTTAGCTAACCTATTTTTCAAATCGGAATAAAACTAAAATTTATAGCCTTTTTGAAAAAATATAATTTTATCTATTTCAAAAAAACAATCCGAAAAAGGATGGATTTATTTTTGATTTTTATAAAATGTCAAAAAAATACCGCTATTCATGTGTTTTTTCAAAAAAATCTTTCCTTATTTTTTTATTCGAGTAATTGTATTTTTTACAATAAGCACATATATTTGTAACGCGATAAAAGTTACACAAGATAAATTTGGTTTTATTTGGTTAGGGCTGAGGTAGTGCATTTCTGCGCTGCCTCTTTTTTTTGAATCAGAAAACCCGGAGTACCGAAACGCCATCCTGGGTTACGGCTGAAAATGTACCGATACCTCAAAGTCATAGGATTTACCGAAGCGCATACGCTGGGTTCCAAAAGCGGAATATCCCTGCCCTTTTTCATACCGCAATTTCTGTATAGAATACGCAATGACGCTTTGAATTTGGTTTTCTATTTGTACCTGGCGTATATGCCCTTTCTCTATACTAAGTTCTATTTTTTTGGTTTTCAATTTTTTATCCAATGCTGTATAGCGCACGGATATCCCGTCGAATCTTTTCGATGGCAGAGTATCTACCCGGTATTTGTTCTGCCACGCGGGCCGATTGATATCTGAGGCCATGAAAGGCTGTAGTTCTTCTTCGAAATCCAATCCTGAACCGGCCTCAAAACGAAGTGTGTCCGAATGCTTCCGGAAGCGCACGATCTTGATTCCCTTTGGCTTCTCTATTTCCAGACCCTTTGCTTCCTCTGCAAAGTACGTCTCAAGATCGAAAAACAAAAGGTTTTCGACCTCTCCCCCTGTTTGTTCAGGGCGTTCAGGAGTACACGAAGCGATTGCCAGTACCAGCGCAAATGCGCAGGGCCAGAGCCACTTATATTTCCTCAGCATATTGCGCATCTGTTTTTTATTAGACTTGTCAAGGATAGATTTGTTGCAAAGGATCCGCGAGGAGGAAAAAAGAGTCCACTGTCCACACGAAGGTTTTTCTGAGGGAGATTAGCTGACTCAGGTCACCAAAAAAGGCCTTTTTAACCCCTTGATGATCCCTCGAAACAAGTCTATTTTTCAAAAAGTCGCCTTTTTATTTCTCCTCCAGAAGAATTTCTCCGCTCATTTCCGCAGGGGCTGATATTCCAAAGCGCGAGAGGATTGTAGGTGCCACATCTGCCAGTTTTCCCGGCTTCATGTGAAAATTAGCTGCTTGAGGACTTACAAAAATCACCGGGACTGGATTTTTGGTATGCGCCGTATTGGGCGTACCGTCTTCGTTGATTAAATAATCCGAGTTGCCATGATCGGCAATAACGAGGGCTTCATAGCCGTATTCAAGGGCCACTTCAATCAGTTTTCCCAAGCAGGTATCTACTGTTTCTGCTGCAACCTGAGCGGCCTGGAATACACCTGTGTGCCCAACCATATCTGTATTAGCGTAGTTCAGGCAGATAAAGTCAGGTTGGTTGGCTCGTATATCCTCGACAATAGTTTCCGTTATTTCCATTGCGCCCATTTCGGGTTTTAGGTCATACGTCGCCACTTTAGGCGATGGGATCAGCAATCGGCGCTCCCGGTCAAAAGGTTCTTCCCTGCCGCCTGAAAAAAAGAAAGTCACATGGGGGTACTTTTCCGTTTCCGCTATGCGCACTTGTGTTTTGCCGGCCTTGGCGAGTACCTCCCCCAGTGTATTGTTCAGATTATCTTTCTCAAATATTACATCCACGCCCTTATACGTATCGTCGTAATTGGTCATAGTGACGTATTTCAAGGAGAGCTTATGCATATCGTACTCTGGGAAATCCTGCTGGGTCAGTACGGTGGTGATTTGGCGTGGCCGATCGGTACGGAAATTGAAGCACAGAACCACGTCGCCATCCTGGATAGTTGCCACAGGGCGGTCTTGCCCATCAACCGCAACAACAGGTAAAATAAACTCATCTGTCTGGCCCTCCGTATAACGCTGCCGAATCGTGGCCACTACATCGCGGGACGCCTCTCCTTTGCCTCGCACCAGCAGGTCGTACGCCAATTTAACGCGCTCCCAGCGCTTATCCCGATCCATAGCATAATACCGCCCGACCACCGATGCCAGTACAGATTTCTTTCCCTTCAGGAATTGTTGCAGGTCTTCAAGAAATCCCAGCCCGCTTTTAGGATCGCAATCCCGACCATCTGTAAAAGCATGTATGAATATTTTTTCCAATCCCCGGGATTCTGCAATCTCTACCAATGCTTTGCAATGGGTCAGGTGGGAGTGTACCCCTCCATCCGAATAGAGACCAATCAAGTGAAGGGGCCGGTCGTTTTGTTTGGCATACGCTATAGCGTTCAGTAGTACCGGATGGGTATGTAGGGTTTTATCTCGTATTTCCTTATTGATGCGGGCAAGTTCCTGATAGACGATCCGACCTGCGCCAATATTCAAATGGCCGACTTCCGAGTTGCCCATTTGTCCCTCTGGCAGTCCTACCTCTTCCCCGTAAGTCACCAAAGTGGCATGGGGGTATTTTTGTAGCAGACCGTCGAAATACGGGGTGTTAGCTTGTGCAATAGCATCCGCCGAATGCGTCTGGCCGAAGCCCCAGCCATCCAGTATAATCAGTATTTCGCGAACCTCTTTCATTGTGGTAGTAGTTTTTTTGAGCGGCCAAGTTACAAAAAATAGCCTGGTTGCGGGGAGTCGCCGAAGAAGGAAAAAGGGAATACAAAAGGCAGTCGTTACTTTTATATCCTCGCCTCGTCATAACACATGTAGAAGTAAGCTAGTTGCGAGAGGTCAAAAAGGGCCGTTTCTTCCTACCTCGCTGACCCTGCGCAACCAGTCTAATATTAGACTGGTTGCGAGGGGGATTGTCGAGGGGTCAAAAAGGCCCTTTTTCGCCCACACTGTGCCTTTTTTCGGTCATAT
>CAZSMU010000005.1:49083-59220 GCA_964607915.1 uncultured Haliscomenobacter sp. | reverse complement strand
CTGATCATATTTATATTCAAAAGATGGGACTTGATGCGAAGGGTCAGTGAGGTGGTAAGAAGGGCCTTTTTGACCCCGCGATGATCCCCCTCGCAACAAGTCTATTAAACAAGTACTTATGAATACTACCCATAACTGCGAAAACTGCCCTGTCCACCACCGCGAGCACCTGGTGCGCCTGGGTATTGCCATGGACCGCATAGATTATGTCGTGGCCCTCGCCGGAAACCCCAATACGGGTAAAAGCACTCTGTTCAACAACCTGACCGGACTGCGGCAGCACACCGGAAACTGGCCCGGGAAAACGGTGGTACGAGCAGAAGGTGGGTTTTCATATGCTGAAAAGAGATATAAAGTCGTGGATCTCCCCGGAGCGTACTCCCTGCTGTCCACCAGTGCCGACGAAGAAGTGGCGCGGGACTTTATCCTGTTTGGGCGCCCCGACGTCACGGTCATCGTTGCCGATGCCACCCGGTTGGAGCGCAATCTCAACCTGGTGCTGCAAATCCTCGAAATCACGGACCGCGCCGTACTCTGTCTCAACCTCATGGACGAGGCCCGCCGCCACGGCATACTCGTGGACGTTCGCACCTTGAGCAAAGAACTCGGCATACCGGTCATCCCTGCCGCCATGCGCCAAAAGGAAGGCATGGACGAACTCATCGCCGCCCTCGAAGAGGTGGCCAGCGGGAAGTACATCTGCCGCCCGCACCGCGTGCGTACGCGTTCCTCAAAGATCAAACACGCCGTGGCGCAATTAGCCGCCAAGCTGGCAGAGCGCTTCCCTGGCGTGCCCAACCTCAACTGGGTAGCCCTGCGCTTGCTGGAGGGCGACCAAAGCATCACACAGGCCGTGCAGAACGGCGACCTCGGAAAATTGGGCGAAGGCCTGCTGACACCTGCCTCCTGAACCACCTGCAAAAAGAATCCAAACTATGGAAAAAGAACCAGTCCAACCAAACGATGCTATCCTGTCTATGGCCAACTCCCTGCGTTGGGACCTGGGGGTTGACCTACATGATACCATTATCGAATCCATCTATGAAGACGCCTCGAAAATTGCGGGGAAGGTTGTCCGGGTAGAAGGCGACGGATCGAGCTACCGCTTTGAGCGAAACCTGGATCGGCTGCTCACGAGCCGTTGGCTGGGCTTCCCCATCATGCTCCTGCTGCTCGCTCTGGTCTTTTGGCTGACGGTTGCCGGCGCCAATGTGCCGTCTGCCCTACTGGCGGGCTTATTGGTAGATACTCTTCACCCCATCTTAAAAGAAGGCGCAGCGTACATCGGAACCCCCTGGTGGCTGAGCGGTTTGTTGATTGACGGCGGCTATCTCGCTATGGCCTGGGTCATATCGGTCATGTTACCGCCGATGGCGATTTTTTTTCCGCTCTTCACCCTTTTGGAAGATTTGGGTTATCTCCCCCGCGTAGCCTTTAACATGGACAGCATGTTTCGAAAGGCAGGTGCCCACGGGAAGCAGGCACTCACCATGAGCATGGGCTTCGGCTGCAACGCAGCAGGCGTCATTGCAGCCCGGGTCATTGACAGTCCGCGGGAACGGCTCATTGCCATACTCACCAATAATTTTTCCCTGTGCAACGGCCGCTGGCCTACGCAGATTCTGGTCGCCACCATTTTTATCGGAGGCGCGGTACCTTCTTACCTTGCGGGCATCGTATCCGCTGCCGCTGTCGTAGGGATTGCCGTACTGGGCATAGGGCTTAGTTTGGCCGTGTCGTGGGCCTTGAGCAAGACCGTCCTGCGGGGGGAAGCCTCGGCGTTCAGCCTGGAGTTGCCGCCCTACCGCCCGCCGCAACTCCTGCAAACCCTCTACTCTTCGCTCATTGACCGCACCCTGTTCGTGCTGTGGCGCGCCGTGGTATTTGCAGTACCTTCCGGCTTTCTCATCTGGCTGGTCGCCAACGTCCATATCGGAGGGGTAAGCCTTGCAGAGCACTTCATACAGGGGGTAAATCCCATTGCCCTGGTCTTTGGCCTCAACGGGGTCATTTTCCTTGCTTATCTGATTGCTATCCCCGCCAATGAAATCGTCATTCCTACCGTATTGATGCTCACTGTGGTGAGCCTCGGCATCAACGATGTAGGCCAGGGTGCCGGCGTGCTCTTCGAGCTGGATGCCGCAGGCGATACCGCCAACGTGCTCAAGGCTGGGGGATGGACCTTGCTGACGGGTATCAACCTCATGTTGTTCAGTTTGTTGCACAACCCCTGTTCCACGACGATCTACACTATTTACAAAGAGACCAACAGCCTGCGCTGGACCTTGGTAGCCACCTTCCTTCCCATCGCTATGGGGTTGACGATTTGCTTTTTCGTCGCCCAGTTATGGCAACTGTTCGGCTTGGGGGGCTAAGTGCGCGTTCGCGATAATCCCGGCAAGTCAAAAAACGCGTATTTTTTGCGCTCCTCATAAAATGCCGAATAGGCACTACGCTACGTCCACTATCTTTGCAGTATGAATACGGAAGACTTCAAACGCATCGCAGATACTGTGCCCAAATCTCCCGGTGTCTATCGCTTCCTCGATGAAGAAGGCAGCATCCTCTACGTGGGCAAGGCCAAGAACCTGCGCAGCCGCGTCTCTTCCTATTTTGGCGAACGCCGCGACCGCGCGCACCGCACCCGTGTCATGGTCAAACACGCAATACGACTGGAGTACACGCTCGTCGAAACAGAAACCGATGCCCTCCTGCTGGAAAATGCCCTCATCAAACAGCACCAGCCGCGGTACAATGTCATGCTGAAAGATGATAAATCCTACTCCTTCATCTGTATTAAAAAGGAGCGCTTCCCGCGCGTATTCATCACCCGCCACATCACCCGCGACGGATCCACTTACTTCGGGCCCTATACCTCAAAAGCCCGACTGAAAATCATCCTCGACCTCATCCGACAACTCTTCCCGCTGCGCACCTGCCCCCTCAACCTGGCAGAACGCGATATCGAAGCTGGAAAATTCAAGGTCTGCCTGGAATACCATATCAAAAATTGCCAGGGCCCCTGCGAAGGACTGGAAACCGAACGGGAATACCAGGAAAAAATAGAACAAATCAAAAATATCCTGAAGGGGAACTTCAGTGCCGTGGTACAGCATTTCAAATCGGAAATGCTCCACCATGCCGAAGACCTGGAGTTCGAAAAAGCCCAGGCTATCAAAGACAAACTCCAGGCCTTCGAAGCCTATCAGAGCAAATCCACCGTCGTGAGCACCAGCGTTCGGGACGTGGACGTATTCACCATCGCCTCGGATGAAAAAGAGGCATACATCAACTACTTGCGGGTCGTCAACGGGGCCATCATCCATACCCATACCCAGGAACTCATCCGAAACCTAGACGATGAAGAAGACGCCGACCTCCTGGCGTACGCCATCCCCCTGATTCGGGAACGGTTCAATAGCCTGGCACCGGAAATCCTCATACCCTTCGAACTCCCCCCGGTAGAAAACCAAATCGTGATGACCGTCCCCAAAATAGGGGACAAGCGGAAACTGCTGGAACTTTCCCAAAAAAACGTGCAGTACTACCAGATGCAGAAAAAACGCGACGAGGCTACCCGCACCAAAAAGCAAACCCCCGCCGAACGTATCCTGCGCCAACTACAGCAAGACCTGCGTATGGAAGCCATCCCCCTGCACATCGAGTGTTTCGACAACTCGAATATTCAAGGTGCCCACCCCGTCTCTTCCTGCGTCGTATTTAAAAACGCGCGCCCCTCCAAACAGGATTACCGCCATTTTAACGTCAAAACCGTAGAAGGCCCCAACGACTTCGCCTCCATGGAGGAAGTCGTATATCGGCGCTATAAACGCCTCCTCGAAGAGGGGAAGCCCATCCCGCAACTAATCCTGATTGATGGTGGCAAAGGACAACTCGGCGCAGCTATGCGCAGCATCCGGCAACTCGGACTGGAGGGAAAGGTAACGATCGCCGGTATCGCCAAACGACTGGAGGAAATCTTTTTCCCGGACGACCCCCTCCCGCTCTATATCAATAAAAAATCAGAATCGCTCAAACTGATCCAGCAGGCGCGCAACGAAGCCCACCGCTTCGCCATTTCTTTTCACCGCGACCAGCGCTCCCGCCATTTTACAAAAACAGAACTGACCGATATCCCCGGAATCGGAGAAAAAATAGCTGGAAAGCTACTCACCCACTTCGGCTCCGTCAAAAAAATAGCAGCCGCCACCCTGGCGGAAATCGCCGAAGTAATCGGCATGGCAAAAGCTACCGCAGTCCGAAACTTTTTTAACCAAAAAACAGATGCCCATGAAGACGTATAGCGAAAGTGAAATCCGCAACCACCTGCCTGCTCTGGAAGGCTGGATCTACAACGGTACCGAACTGGAAAAAAACTGGATTTTTGCCGATTTCAGCCAGGCCTTCGGGTTTATGGCCCGCGTTGCCTTGATTGCCGAATCCCTCGGGCATCACCCCGACTGGTCCAATGTGTATAATCGTTTGCACATCCGACTGCATACACACGACGCCGGCGGGATTACCGACCTGGATTTCGAGTTTGCAAAACGGGTAGAAGGACTTACTCCATAGCCCCCTTCAGCACGACTATAGCCGTCCGCGGCCCCTGGGCTCCTTTGACCAGGGCCTGCTCGATATCGGCCGTTTTAGAGGGCCCGGCGATGAAAGCGCCAAACCCGCCCTGTATTTGACCTATGCGGCGGTATGCGGCGTGTAGGTCCCCGACTATGTCGCTCGCAAAAAGGGTCAGTACCAAGTGCTGTGCAATGTACGGCAGCACGCGCTGGGGTAAAAGGCCTCCCTCCACCCAGACGGCCCCGTTTTCCGCAATGCCGAAGCGACCGGGAATCACCGCAACGTCGAGCGAGTTCAGGGTCTCCAGCGGCGTATCTTTTCGTACCTCTACATTCCCACTTCCAAAGTCCGAATCGCATACCGCTATGCGGGCTTGTGCCCCATACCGATTCTGCAACCAGACTGCCGGGTCTCCCAGAGCTTCCATCCGGATGAAATCTGCACCAATCAAGTTTAGGGTAACGCAGAACCGGCTTTCCAGCTCCTCCGGGTCGTGTGTGTAGAGCGGCAAGTCGGGAAGCGGCATTGGGGCAGGCTTGTTGCGCCGTATTTCCGCCAGAATATGGGTGCGGGCATCGCTCATGGTTTCCGGTTTTTTTGATACCATTCTTTGAAACTATCGGCGGGAGCGTCGGGCAGGTCCCTGTCTTTTCCCCAGGTATTGGCAGCGTTATACACCGCCCATCGGGGCAACAGACGCAAGGCACCCCGGGCAAGCCCTCCTACTATTTTGTAGCGCTCCGGGCGCGCAAAGACCCCACCGGCCAGGCGCATCCCGGTCGTTTTAGATGCCGGCAGAAACCCTTCTTTCGCCACTACCTGCCGCCAGCGGTACAACTGCTCGTGGATATTTATTTTGACCGGGCACACATCCGAACAAGAGCCGCACAACGTGGATGCAAACGGCAAATCACCATATTTCTCCAAATCAATCCCGGGGGTGAGGATAGACCCAATAGGACCTGGGATAGTGGCATCATAGCTGTGCCCTCCGCTGCGGCGATAAATGGGACAGGTATTCATACAGGCCCCACAGCGGATGCACTTGAGCGAACTGCGGAACTCCTCGCGCCCCAACTGCCGGGTACGGCCGTTGTCCACCAATACAATGTGCATCTCCACCCCCTCCCGGGGCTTTACAAAGTGCGAGGTATATACCGTGGAGGGTTGCCCTGTGCCACTGCGCGCCAGCAAGCGGACAAAAACGCCCAGATCGCCCAAGCGGGGAACGAGCTTTTCAATGCCCATACAATGGATATTGACCCTTGCGCTGTGCGCGCCCATATCAGCATTCCCTTCATTCGTGCACACCACTACGCCGCCTGTTTCGGCAACTCCGAAATTGACGCCGGTCAGGGCTACGTCGCAGCGCATGAAGCGCTCCCGCAGATGGTGCCTCGCCGCCTCGGTGAGCGCTGTCGGATCGTCCAGTCCTTCGGGGGTACCCAGTTTTTCGTGAAAAAGCTCCCCCACCTCTTCTTTTTTCAAATGGATGGCGGGCAGTACGATATGGCTGGGAGGCTCTTCCCGCAGCTGTATGATGCGCTCGCCGAGATCCGTATCGGTCACGTCAATGCCGTGGCGCTCCAGGTATTCGTTCATACCGCACTCTTCGGTGAGCATGGACTTGCTCTTGACCATCCTGTGCACCCCTGCATTTTGCAGGATACCGAGAATGATTCTGTTGTGCTCTTCGGCATCGCGGGCCCAGTGGACTTGCGCCCCGTTGGCTGCGGCTTTTTCCGCAAACTGCTCCAGGTATGTGTCCAAATGCGAAAGCACATGGTCCTTGATACCCGAAGCTATCTCGCGCAACGCCTCCCACTCCGGCAGGGAGGAAGCTGCCTTGTCGCGCTTAGCACGGATAAACCAAAGCGCCTGGTCGTGCCAGTCGGTGCGCTCCGTGTTGCGGATAAAGAGTTCTGCTTTTCGTGCGTGTTGGCTCATAGTTTCACCTGGTTTAAAATTTCTGCATAGTGCATGACGCGCAAAGGGAGTTTCTGGCGCTGGATGATTCCTTCCAGGTGCATGAGGCAAGACATATCCCCCGCGGTGATTACTTCCACCCCCTGCCGCAAATGGTCGGCCAACCGGTCTTGCCCCATTTTCACGGAAACGGCGGCTTCATGCACTGCGAAGGTGCCCCCGAAACCACAGCATTCGTCCCGGCGCTCCAGCGTCGCCAACTCGAGGCCCCCGACCCTTTGCAGCAGTGCTTCGATATTGTTGCGCCGCCCTTCCATACACTCGCTGGAAGGGCCCAGGCGAAGGCCGCGCAGCCCGTGGCAGCTTTGATGTATGCCCACCCTATGCGGAAACCAGGCCTCGGAAAAATCCTCTTTTCCCAGTACATCCAGAAGGAATTCACCCAATTCAAGGGTTTTTTGGCGCACACTTGCCACTTCCGGGCTCTGTTCAAGGACGTCGTAATGCTTTCGTACGTGGTAGGCACAACTGCCCGACGGCGTGACCACGTAGTCGAAGGATGCAAACGTCTTGATAAAATGCCGGTACGTCGGCAGGGCATCCCGTTCGCAACCTGAATTGGCCATGGGCTGCCCGCAACAGGTCTGCTCCATCGGGTAGGAAACCCGGCAGCCCAGACGCTCCAGCAGGGAAAGGGTAGCCCTGCCCGCTTGCGGGTAAAACTGGTCCATGTAACAGGGAATGAATAAGCCGATATGCATGCGTCAGGATTCGCAAAGTGAAAAAATCTTTTCCATCAATACCCACTTTTCATCGGGCGATGCCTGGGGTAGCCGTTGCTGGTAGTCGGACATCAGGGATTCCCATTCCTGCACCTTTGGATTGGCGAGGTCCTGTGCTGCTTTGTGGGCAAAAGAAAACCCGTCTTCCGTTTCCATAATCATGAACAGCCGGTTTCCAATGCGGTAAATCTCCATATCCCGGATGCCGGCGCCGCGTATGCTGGCGAGTACCTCCGGCCATACGGCCCGATGATAAGCTTCGTACCCGGCAATGACAGCCGGATCGTCTTTTAGGTCCAGGGCGAGACAGTAGCGTTTCATACTACATCGGTTTATCCAGACCGGCCAGGGCGCGGTCGAGGTGTACATAACCCCCATCTACGAAAATGTGCTGCCCGGTAATATGGGAAGCGCGGTCGGAGAGGAGAAAAACAGCCATATCTGCAATTTCGGACGCTTGCGTCATCCGCTGTTCGAACGGAATATGGCGAACGATAGACTGAAGCTGCGCCTCCGGATTGGGAAACGTATTCAGCCAGGTCTGATATAGCGGCGTGAGTACCTCCGAGGGTACAATGGCGTTGACGCGGATACGGTAGGGCAGTAACTCGACGGCCCACTCCCGGGTCAGCGCCAGTTGGGCTCCTTTGGCGGCAGCGTAGGCGGAAGTACCTCCCTGCCCGGTCAGCGCGGTTTTGGAACTGATGTTCAGGATGCTGCCCCGGGATTTTTTGAGGGCATCGAGCAAGTAGTGCGCCATAAAATAGTAGTGGTGCAGATTGGATTCCAGGGAGGCCAAAAAGCGCTCCGGATCCCCTTTTTCAAGTCCGACTCCGTCGTTTACCCCCGCATTGTTGATGAGTCCGTCCATTCTACCCGTGCGGGCCAGAGCCTGCTCCACCACCCGGCGGCAACTTTCGGCAGAGCCCAGGTTCTCCGTCAGGGCATGGCCACCCTGCAGTTCTGCCAGTAGCCTTTCCGCCCGCTCTGCTTCCCGGCCAACGATGACTGGGATGGCCCCTTCTGCCACGAGCGCCCTGCTGATTGCTTCTCCTATCCCACTCGCTCCGCCCGTCACGAGAAATACCTTATCTTTTAGTCCGAGTTCCATGCTTCACAACTTATAACACCGGGCAGCCGTACCCCCGAACAACGCTTCCTGTTCGGGAACAGACCAATCGCCTGCAAAACGGCGTACGATATGCAATACAGTCTTATAGTCCGGTGCAGCCAACAGGCACACCGGCCAATCCGATCCCACCATCAGGCGCTCTGGGCCGAAGGCTTCTGCAACCACTTCGAGATAGGGAAAAAAATCCTCTGCTGACCAGTGGCGCCAATCTGCCTCGGTCACCATGCCCGATACCTTACAATATGCGTTAGGGTGTTCGGCAACGGCGCGGATATGCGCCTTCCAGTTGGCGCTGGGACCGCCCTCCATTACGGGTTTCGCGATGTGGTCGAGTACCATCACCTGGTCTGGACAGCGTTCGAGAAAGCGCGGTACTGCCGGGAGCTGTCGCTCGAAAACGAGAATATCGTACGCTAATCCGGCTGCTCCCACAGCATGTACGCCCCGGATAAATTCTTCCCGGAGCAGAAAATCCGGGTCGGGCTCTGCCTGTACGATATGGCGAACCCCTTTGAGTAACCCGAAAGGCTGGTATGCGTCTAAGCGCTCCCCGATGTGCTCCGCACAAAGGTCCAACCAGCCGACTACCCCTTTGATAAAGCTGTTTTCACGGGCTAGTTGCAGAAGGAAATCTGTTTCTGCTTCGGTTTGCCGGGCTTGCACTGCAATACACCCCGACATACCCTCCGCAGCGAGTAGGGGAGCGAGGTCTCCGGGCAGGAAATCCCGCTTCAAGAGCGACATACTGCCGTCTATCCAGCCGTATTCGACCGGGTCGTATTCCCAAAAATGCTGGTGGGCGTCAATGGCGGTAGATCCTGGGTGTACAGACATCTGCTCAAGGTGGTCTAATCAGGTATTTAAGGTGATAAAACCTCCGTCAATCGGCACGTTAGTGCCGGTGATGAAGCCGGCAGCGTCCGAACACAGGAAAAGGGCAAGTTGCGCTACCTCCTCCGGTGTACCCATACGCCCGATAGGCTGCGTTTTAGACAGTTTTTCAAACATTTCCGCTTCGCGGCCGGGATAATTTTTAGCGAGAAAGCCATCTACAAAAGGAGTGTGTACCCGCGCCGGCGCAAGGCAATTGCAGCGGATGTTGTACGACAGATAGTCGCGGGCAACGGTGTAGGTCATCGTCAGTACTGCCCCTTTGCTCATGGAATATCCAAATCGGTCGGGCAGCCCGATGACGGAAGCGATGGAAGCCATGTTGAGGATTACTCCCGAACGCTGGGCTTTCATCGCCCCAATGGCGGCGAACATGCCGTTGTACACTCCTTTTACGTTGATTTGGTAAATCCGGTCGAAGTCTTCTTCCGACGTTTGCTCCAGATTGCCAATCTGTGCAATCCCCGCGTTGTTCACCAGGATGTCTATGCGGCCGGCCAGGTCGAGGATGGCTTGTGCAGCAGCCTGCATCTCTTTTTGCTGGCTTACGTCGGCCTGCAGCGCCGTGGCTTTGGCACCCTCCTCCTGGATACTGCCAGCTACCCGGTCGGCGGCTGCCTTATCCCGGTCCAGGACAAACACCCAGGCTCCTGCACGGGCAAACTCGCGACAAATGCTTTCACCGATGCCGCTGCCGCCACCGGTTACCCATGCAATCTTTTTATCTAAGCGTATTTCCATGCCCTCGAACCGCCCAGTGGGCTTTTTTTGTCAAAAAATCCGTCGCCCGGTGTCGAACACAAGACTACGGATTTTTTGGCAAAAAAAATA